>NZ_JBWZCG010000004.1:0-175154 GCF_059383415.1 Pseudarthrobacter sp. RHLT1-30-1 | reverse complement strand
CCACACCCCCATAATATTCTCGCCGGCCCCCCCCTCCCAACAACCCCCCCCCCCCCCCACCCCACCGACACAACCCGCCACAACCTCCAGGAAAGATCGCCCTCATGAGTCTTGTCTTTGACCACATTTCCCTCGGCCAGCGGGTGCTGTTCGGCACTGGAAAAGCCTCGGAAAATCTCGCCGTGGAGATCGCCCGGCTGGGAGCGAAGCGCGTGATGGTGATCGCCTCCGAGTTCGAGGCACAGATCGCCGGGCAGGTCACCCGAAACATCGACGTGGCTCTGGCTTACGACGACGTGGCCCCGCATGTGCCGGTCGACAAAGCAGAGAAGGCCCGGGCCGCAGCCGCGGAGCACGGGATCGACCTGCTGGTATGCGTCGGCGGAGGGTCCACTACCGGGCTGGCCAAGGCCATCGCCCTGACGACCGGGATCCCGATCGTCGCGGTCCCCACCACGTATGCCGGGTCCGAGGCCACCAACGTCTGGGGCCTGACCGAGGCTGCGCGCAAAGCCACCGGCGTGGACGACAGGGTCCTTCCCGTGACGGTGGTTTACGACGCAGAACTGACCCTGTCCCTGCCGGCGGAACTGTCCGTGGCCTCCGGGCTGAACGCCCTGGCACACTGCGTGGACTCCATGTGGGCCCCGCGCGTGGACCCGATCAACGCCGCGCTGGCCGCCGAGGGTATTCGTGCCCTGGCCCGGGGCTTGCCCCTGGTCAAGGCCGATCCGCAGGATCTTGCCGGCCGCGAACAGACCCTCTACGGCGCCTACCTGGCCGCGGTCGCTTTCGCCTCCGCCGGCTCCGGGATGCACCACAAGATCTGCCACGTCCTCGGCGGAACCTGGAACATGCCGCACGCCCAAACCCATGCCGCCGTACTGCCCTACGTGCTCGCGTTCAACGCCCCGGCCGCCCCCGAGGCGGAGCAGCGCATCGCCGCGGCATTCGGCGCCGAGAGCGCCGTCACCGGCCTCAACCGGCTGAGGGACACTCTTGACGCCCCGAGGGCGCTGAAGGACTACGGCTTCGCCGCGGAGGACATCCCCGAGGCTGTGGACCTCATCCTGCCCGTCATCCCGGCCTCCAACCCCCGCACCGCCACCACGGAGAACCTCACCGGACTCCTCCAAGCCGCCCACGCCGGCACCACCCCCGGACTCTGAAAGGACAACCAAAAATGATCGACACCACCACCAGCGGCATCACTCCCGAGCAGGCCGCCGTCGAGGAACAGCTCACCGAGACCGTCGTTGCCTCCTTCGACGCCGCGCCTGACGCCCGGCTGAGGCAGCTAATGCAGTCCCTCACACGGCACCTGCATAACTTCATCCGCGAGGTCCGCCTCACCGAGGAGGAGTGGAACACCGGCATCGACTTCCTCACCGCCGCCGGACACATCACCGATGACAAGCGCCAGGAATTCATCCTGCTCTCCGACGTCCTCGGCGCGTCCATGCAGACCATCGCGGTGAACAACCATGCCGTCGACAACGCGACCGAGGCCACCGTCTTTGGACCCTTCTTCATCGAGGATGCCCCGGAGATCCCCGACGGCGGGGACATCGCCGGCGGCGCACCCGGCCAGCCCTGCTGGGTCGAGGGCACTGTCACCGACATTCACGGCAGCCCCGTCCCGGGCGCCCGGATTGAGGTCTGGGAGGCCGACGAGGACGGGTTCTACGACGTCCAGTACACCGACGGCCGCACCGCGGGACGCGCCCACATCTTCGCCGATCAGAATGGAAGCTACCGATTCTGGGGGCTCACCCCTACGCCCTACCCGATCCCGCACGACGGACCGGTCGGGAAGATGCTCGATGCTGTCCGCCGGTCCCCGGTGCGCGCCTCGCACCTGCATTTCATGGTCACCGCCGAAAATCTGCGCACGCTCGTCACCCACATCTTCGTCGAAGGAGACCCCCAGATTGAGACCGGCGACTCTGTCTTCGGTGTCAAGGCTTCTCTCATCAAACGCTTTGAGGAACAGTCCCCACGCACCCCCACACCTGACGGCCGCGACCTCGGCGACAAGTCCTGGACACGCACCCGCTTCGACATTGTCCTCGCCCCCGAAGCTACCTAGCCATTGCCCACTACCCGGTTCAGAGCTCTCGGTAGTAGTACAGCATTGGGTCTGTCTGGTCGGGTTCGGTGTTGGTGAACCCGTGTGCTTCGTAGAAACGGCGCGCATCGGTGTCCTCGCCATCGACGTTGATCTCGAGGAGCGGGCCGCCCCGGTCGCGTACCAAATCGAGTGCCGCGTCCAGGAGCGCGCTGCCGAGGCGGTGACCGCGCAGCCCTGGACGGACGTAGAGCTCATCGAGGATCGCGACCGGCCCTTTGTACCAGACGTTGGGCCGGAAACTGAGCACAGCAACGCCGCTTGCCGGCTCGCCGATCAGCAGAACGACGACGTCGTCCCCCGCCAGGAGCATCGCCAACCGCGATTGAAGCTCACCAGCGCCCGGGGTCGGCGTCGAGAACTCAGTGTTGAAATCATGCAGCAATTGCGCAACGACAGCGGCGTCGGCCGTCGTCGCCCGCCGCACAGATCGGCCGGAGGTCATGCCCTCATCTTGAGCACCGAACGAAGCGGTGTCCACTCTGACCCCCGGAACGCGAGGCTTACGAGCGAATCACGCTGAACCGCTGATCACCCGGTCACGTCCGGCCAGCAGACCCGTCACGGCGAGAACCGCCATGATGCCCGCGGTGACGAGCAGCGGAAGCGTCCAGCCGCCGCTCACGTCGCGGAGACCACCGAACATTACCGGCCCCACCGCAGCGAGACCGTAGCCGACAGATTGCGCCATGCCGGACAAGGACGCTGCCTGCGGGTAATTCACGGTCCGGAGGCTGAACAGCGACAGAGCGATGACAATGAGGCTCCCGCACCCGATTGCCCCCAGAACGACCCACAGCAAGATGAAGTCCGGTGCCAGTGCCAGCCCGAGAAACGTCACGAAGGTGAGCGCGCCGCTCGTGAAGGATAGAAGGCGTTGGTCCGGACCGCGGTGGAGGATCCCCCCTGTGGCAAGGCTGGCGAACACGCTGATGAGCAGAAATAACGACAGATGGATGCCCGCAGTGGTGGCGGGGATCCCTTGGCTTTGTTCGATGGTGGGCAGCCATGCCATCAGGACGTAGAAGGCGATCGATTGCAGCCCCATGAAGATTGTCACCTGCCAGCCCAAGGCTGAGGCCCACGGCGACCGGTAGGAAACCTCCGGCGTCGTGGCGTGCGTGATGCCTGACCGGTGCCGGCGCAGCCACGGCAGGAGTACCGCCATGGCGATTAGAGCCAGTCCCACCCAGATTCCCAGGGCAAGCCGCCATCCCGCCGGGGACGTCTGTGCCACGGGAACGACGACGGCGGCCCCGATCGCGGCGAAGGCAGCCTGCATGGCGGTGTAGCTTCCGGTGACCTGGCTGACCCGCATCGGAAAGTCCCGTTTAACGAGGGAGGGCACCAGGACATTGAGGAACGCGATAGCCAGGCCGATCAGTGCGGTGCCCGCCCAGATGATGCCGGGCAGCGGTAAGGAGCGGAGCACGATGCCGGAAGCGAGGATCAGCAGGGACATCCACAGTGCCCGGTCGAGACCCAGCCGGGAAGCGAAGCCGGGCGCCACGGGGGAGAATACTGCGAAAGCAATGAGCGGCAGACCTGTGAGGAACCCGGCTGCGGCACTGGATAACTCAAGGTCGCTGCTGATGTTCCCGAGTACCGGTCCCACGCTCACAAAGGACACCCGCAGGTTAACGGCGATGAGCAGAATGCCGATGAAGGCGACGCCGAACCTGGCAGTGCGGTCCGGCGCGTTCCGGGTGACAGCGGGCATCATGCGTTCTTCCATCCTTCGAGGGGTGCGGAGCGCGCTCGCGCCTCCTGCAAATCCGCGCTTGTCAGGTAGAAGTAGTCTCTGACAGGGCAGTTCAATCTGCCGTCAACCTACCTCATGTCGAGCTCGTTGCCGTCCCTTGCGTCCGCGTCGAGCCGTTGGCGCGGATGTGCTCCCAGGCCAGGAATGCCCGGGCAATGGTCAGCAGCTGCTTCTCCCCTGCCGAGGCGTTGGAGCCCTCGTCGTCGAGCACGGTGTCGTAGCCGTCCGTCGTCCGTTCGCCCGGGGTGCCGCTCCCCCACAGTGCCGGCGCCGTCGGACGCGAGGATGGCACCGTTGACGTTGGTGAGTAGGAAGGTGATGGTGGGGCCGGGAGCCACGGCGTTTAAGCGCAGGCCCCTGCGCCCGCTGGCCAGCAGGACGCTGCGGCGAACGCATCCGCCGAGGTCCGGATTCTCAGCGGTCAGCCGGCGCCCTGGCCCTCGCGGGCCACTTCCTCCAGAATCCTGGCTGTCGGCGCCGCCGACGTCAGTTCCCCTATTACCTCCGGCTTGTCCCACACCTGGCTGCGTAGCCGTTCCAAAAAGACGGTCGCCGCGTCCTTGGCGTCGAATTCAAGGAGCACGGCGACGCTGTTCTCATCCTCTGCATCCCGAAACACCCGCACCGACCGGGCGCCCGAGGCGGCGCGGCCTGCGGGATCGCTGTCGAAGACTTTCTTCCAGGCCGCGTAGTCCCGGAGCTGATAGCCAATCTGCAGTGTGAACATCGTCGTTCCTTTCCTCGGGCTGAGTCAGGACCACGATAGGCCGACCTGCGGCATCCCGGTAGGGCCGGACGGCGGCCGTGCCCGCCGCCACGCCGACATCGAATGGGCGAGCATCGCCGACACCATCGACTGAACTCGAATCCTCATCCAGGTCGCCCGGTCAAGGGAGCGTGGATCAGCGCGGACCGCAGAAAATACCTGGCTGGCCCAGACACCTTTTCCTCCAGCTGAGACAATGTCCCAATGGACATCGCGCTGGGACTCCTGGTTCTCGTCGCGGTAGTCTGCGCCGGCAGCGCGCTGGGCCGGAAGTTCAACATTTCGGTTCCACTGCTGCTGGTGTTGGCCGGCGTGGCGGGCTCCTTCCTCCCCTTCGTTCCGCACATCGAGCTGAACCCTGAAGTGGTCCTGGTGGGACTGTTGCCGCCGCTGCTGTACGCCGCGGCGCTGCGGACTTCGCTCTTCGATTTCAGCTCCAACCGCCGCGCCATCGGACTGCTCTCGGTGGGCTATGTCATCTTCGGAACCTTCGCAGTGGGCTTTGTGGTCTGGTGGTTGTTCCCGGAAATCCCGCTGGCTGCCGCTATCGCTCTCGGGGCGGTCGTGGCGCCCCCGGATGCTGTGGCGGCGACCGCCATCGCGAGGAAGGTGAGGATGCCACGCAGGATCGTCACCATCCTGGAGGGTGAATCCCTGGTCAACGACGCCACCGCCCTGATCTGCCTTCGCGCTGCCATCGCCGCCATCTCGGGGTCGGTGTCCTTGACGGGGATCGCCGGGGACTTCCTGCTCGCGGCCGGGGGCGGGGTGGTGGTGGGCATGGCAGCCGCCTACGTGCTGACCGAGCTCCGCAAGCGGACCCGAAACGTCGCCATTAACACGTCGACGTCGTTGATAGCACCGCTCGTCGCATACCTTCCGGCGGAGGCGATTCACGCGTCCGGCGTCCTCGCCGTCGTCGTTACCGGGCTGGTGATGGGCACCAAGGCGCCATCGATGCCCAACGGCGCCGCCCGGCTCAGCCAGCGCAGCAATTGGAACACTGTGCAGTTTCTGCTGGAAAACGCGGTATTCCTACTGATCGGGCTGCAGGTGCGGATCATCATCGACGGCGTCCAAGACGACTCCCTGGGCGCCGGGCGGATTTGGGCCGGCTGCGCGGTGATCCTGCTGGCGGTGCTGGTGCTCCGGCCGGTGTGGGTTTTCCCGGCCACGTACCTGCCCCGCCTGATTCCGGCCGTGCGGCGGAATGACCCGGCGCCGCCGTGGCAGTACGCGGCAATTGTCTCCTGGGCCGGGATGCGAGGAGTGGTAACCTTGGCCGCGGTGCTGGTGCTGCCCGCAGATCTGGAGCACCGTTCGGTGCTGATTCTGGCCGCCCTGGTGGTGGTCGGCGGCACGCTGACGCTGCAGGGGTTCACCCTTCCGGGGCTGGTCCGTCTCCTGCGGGTCCAGGGCCCGGACCAGCGCGAAGACGCGCTGAACCAGGCTTCGCTGATGCAGCTGGCCACCGTTGCGGGTGTGGCACGCCTGCAGGAACTGCGCACGGAGAATGATCCGCCAGAGGTGGTGGCGATGCTGAAACGGCGCACCCAGGAGCGCGGATTGGCTGCCTGGGAACGGCTCGGCCGCCCGTCGGCGGAAACGGCGATCCCCAGCGCGCGTTACGCCTGGCTGCGGCTGGCCATGCTGGAAGCGGAACGGGCCAAGGTGCTGGAACTGCGGCGCGGCGGCGAGTACGCGCAGGAGGTCCTCAGTGGCGTGCTGGACCGGCTGGATGTTGAGGAATCCATGTTGGACATGGCGTTGGACGAGGTGGACACCTCCGGCGAGGGCGGCGGGGAAGGGATCGCGAGGCCCGGCGGCGTATGTGCCCACCTCGAGTCGGCTCGGTCTCCGGAGGTGCCCGGGGATCCCTTCTGCGCGGACTGCCGGAGGGATGGCACGACGACCGTTCACCTGCGGATGTGCCTGGCCTGCGGCCGAGTGGGGTGCTGTGATTCCTCACCCGGAAGCCACGCCTCGAGGCACTTCGAAGCGACCGGCCACCCGGTCATGCGGAGCATCGAGCCGGGCGAAGACTGGCGCTGGTGCTATCAGGACGACCTGCTGGGGTGACGGCAGGAGTGCTGGGAGACGGTGGGGGCTGCTATCATCGTCCGCTTCCGTCTGGTGCCTACTGGCTGAAGGGGACCTTTTCCCAGGCCAGAACGTCCGCGCCATCGGCGCTGTTGCCGGCGACGGTGAACCTGACGTAGTTGGTGGCGTTGGCGGATCCGTCCACGGTGATGCGCTGCAGGTCATCCGCGGCGGGCTGGCCGTAGATGTCCAGCCAGGGTGAGCCCTCCGCGAGCGGCTGGTTCTCGGCGAAGCTGTCGCCGTTGATGAGGTAAACCGGGGCGTCGAAGCTGTTGGTCTCGTCGGTGACGGCCTGCACGATTTCGCGGAAGCCGGACATGGTGTCCGGGTTGGCGGTGGCGGCGGCGAGCAGGGACGGGTCGAACATGTCGGCCTGGGTCATCAGGACAACGGCGCGGTCGTTGCGCCGTCCGGCGTCAGCGAAGGTGTTGCGGATCTGGGCCAGGACGGCGTCCGTCCGGTGCTCGACTTCGGCCAGCTGCTCGGGCGTGGCTGTGGTTTCGCCCAGGCCGGTCCACGGCTGCAGCGAGTTGTTGCTGCCCTGGATATTCAGCACGGAAAACGCCACCCGGTTCTGGGTGAAGCGGACGTTTTCCGGCAGCCCGAGCCCGGCCTGGGTCTTGACAGGCATGGTGGCGCCCAGGGTCTTGCCGGGCTCGTCGAAGAAGACATCCCGCAGCTTGTCGAGCCGTTCCAGCGGGTTGTAGGCGCCGTTGTTGGTGCGGTGGCAGTCCACCCATTCGTTGTCGCCCGGGGTGAAGACCAGCGGGTGCTCGAAGGTGTCGAACTGCGTGCGGATGTTCTCGAAGTACTCGTCCGAGCAGACCGAGGAGCCGTTCTTGATGTCGCCCACGTGGGTGACGAACTTCAGCGCGCTGTCGGCGTTGATGTCCTGGATGCGGGCGGGGAACTTCGCGATTTCGGCCTCGCCGTAGGGGATATCGCCGATCACGCCGAACGTGAACGCCCGGCTGTCGGCGGTGTTGTCGGCGGTGTTGTCGGCGGCAGCCGCGGGCTGGGACGCAAGGAGGCCGAGCGCCAGGACGGCTGCCGCCGCCGTCGTCGTTTTGATGGTCTTTGAAGGCATGACGGTGTTCCTCTTCTTTGCGGGGTCGGGGCTTGAGGTGGGCGGCTTAGGCCGCGCGGGCGGTCAGGAACTGCTGCAGGGCGGCGAGGTCGTCGGTGTTGATGTGGTCCACGCCGGCGTCGAAGAGTTCGTTCCAGATGGCGTCGCGTGCGCTGCCGGTCATGTCCGGGGTGGCCCAGAAGCGGACGCGGTAGCCGTTGGCGTGCGCCTCGGCCACGTAGGCGCGCAGCTTGGCGCGCTCGGCCTCCGGCATGGGGCCCACGCCCTGCCAGGTGAAGAGCTTGGTCCAGTTGTCGCTGACCAGCGGCATCAGGCCGGCAGGCGTTCCGGAGGTGAGGTCTGCGGAGCGGCCATCGTAGAAGCTGAAGCGCTTCTCCTGCGCCTGCATGGTGGCCAGCGGGCGGTTTCCGCTGATGACCGCGGTGACCGGGCCGGTCTTGGTGTCGCCGTGGCTGTAGCGGCTCATGATGTCGCGGTGCTCGGCCAGTTCCTGCTCGATTGCGGCGTAGGTGGATTCACCGTCGCTCTTGATATCGATCAGAAGCTGCAGGCTGCCATCCCAGTTCGGGTAGACGCTGTGGCCCTGGCCGCGGACCAGGTCCTGGAGCGGATCGAGGTAGAGGCTCTCGAGCGTAACGCCGGGCTGGACATTCGCCAGGTCGTGGGCAACCAGCAGCTCGCCGTCGACCAGCCATACGTCCGCTTCCACGCTGGTGAAGCCATGCTCCAGCGCATCGAACAGGGGACGGTCATGCTCATAGTCGTTGTGCGCATGCGCCTGGGCGAGCGGCTGGCCGACGACGACGGGAGCCGGCTGGGTCGCCTCTGCCTGGGCAGGCGCTGCTACTGTCCCGGCCAGGGAGGCAAGGACGGCGACGGCGGCAAGGGTGCTTTTCACGAACACGGAGTACTCCTGAGACGGGGGATTCTCCGCCCGGGGACATGGAACCTGCCGGGCAAAAGGGGACGTGAAAAGACTGCTGGTCGCGGGAGAACGCTGGAGGGCGTGTTGGTTGCTGGCGGGTGAACCGGGAAGGATCATTGGCCTGGTGGGGCTGGGGGAGGGCCCTGCCAGTGTTTCCCTAAGTCAGCCTTCCAGGATCTGCCTGATCCCTAACTTCCCTACGGCGAACATCCGCGGATTGTCGTCGGAGTTGCTCAGCAGGGCGGTGGACAGGATGAGGGCCCAGCCCCGGGCCCTCAGCCAGGTGTCCCGTTCCACTGCGGGGCCAAAGGCGTCCATAAAGCGGTGGCGTGCGCCGGCGTCGAACATCAGCCATCCCACCGCAAGATCGACGGCCGGGTCCCCTGCCCCGACGTCGCCGAAGTCGATGACGCCGGCCAGCGAGCCACCGTCGGCCAGCAGGACATTGCCCGGGTGAAGGTCCCCGTGCAGCATCATCGGCGGGCCGTCCCAGGCTTTGGCGGCGCAGGTCTGCGCCCACACTGCTCCCAGCGCTGCTGCCTGCGGGTAGCGTTCGTGGTCCCGGAGCCGTTCCACTACCGCGGCGTCACGGTCCAGCAGCGGCACGCCGCGGAAGGGATTCACGGGCACGCCGGTGTCGGCGGGCACGTGCAGGGAGCGGAGGAATTCGGCCAGGCCTTCAGCGGCAGGCCCGCGGACCGCCGGGCCGACGTCGGCCGCGGCGGCTCCGGGGACCCACCGCACGATGCTCCACGGCCAGGGAAAGTCCGACGTCGGCCGGCCGGCATGGACCGGGGCAGGAACCGCAACCGGGGAGCGGCGGGCTATGTCGGGAAGGTAGCGCTGCTCATGCAGTATCAGCGGAACGGCCTCCGCCCTGCGCGGCAGCCGGACGGCCAGGTCGTCGCCGAGCCGGAAGGTCGCGTTGTCCCAGCCGTTCGTGACCCGTATTAGAGGACGGTCGGGGAGATCGGGCCGCTGGTCGCGGACGAGGCGCTGGACGACGGCGTTATCCACTTCCATCGTGGCTGGCGGCATTCGCGCCATTCAGAGCTCCACCTTCCGTGTCCTGCCCTACAATCCGGCCCTTCCCCTCTCCGAATATAGTTCACGTCCCCGGCCAGTAAATTGGAGACGATGAAAATCCTCCTCCAGGCTCGGAGAGGTGGACTAATCGGCCTAGCGGGCTGCCCCCATCCGATTCGAGTGGCACAAATGCTGTCACCCAAGTGGCAAGACTGGTCGTCTGCAACACCCGAAATCCCGGGTCAACCGCAGGACCCTTCTACTGGCATGGCGCCGGCTGGAAGTAGTGATCGCTCAGCCACGACGCCACCTCGTTGCCAAGCTCGGCGCCCTGAACATCGGCGGCCCGGAAGTGGATGCCGCCCCACACGCGAGCATCAACGATCTCTTGCATCGCCGCTGGGAATCCGTCGAAGTGCCGTGGCTCGCCGGGGAAGCGACCGGAGTTCACGTCGAAGGCGACCTCGTCCGTGCCGAAGAACTCCTGCGCCGAATGGAGAATGGCGCCGCTGACGCAGCCGTGACCGGACGGGTGCTCCGGGAACGGCGGTGTGCCGAGCGGCGGGACGGTCGCTGTCGATGGATCGAAGAGCGGTTTCCATGTCGGATCGGCTTCCGTCTCCGGGTTGTCGTCGGTCTCGGCTTCGCGGATTGCCGCCATCGGACGCCAGAAGTTCCAGTAGTACTTGTCGCTCCAGCAAGCGACCGCGCCATCAGCGGCGGCGAGGTTGGTCATCGCGAAGAGCCGAGCCGCGTCGGCCACGTCGAGTCCGTGTTCCACGGAGAGGCTGCGGAACACTCCGTTCCAGAGTGCCACCGGCGTTGCTTGCCAGAGATGGCCGCAGTGGTCTGGTCGTCGGTTCGGGTGGTACTCGCGAGCGCCCCGATCTCCTTGACCTCGTTGAAGTCCGCTGCGTACTCGGCACTCGTCAGCGGGTTGGGTCCATCCGAGCGGAATTGGTCGGGACTCTCGATCACGAACGGTCGGAGATTGGCCACCCAGGCGTCCGGATCGAGCGCACCGGGCACGACGGGCCGCCAGTCGCCGGGATCGGGTCCGATGACGAACTCGAACGGGTCCATGAACCCGTCATCGGTGCGCGCGAGGATCATCGCCGCCGCGGCGGCCGCACCGGCGGCGACGCCTTCGTCCTTGTTCGGGCCGTCGGTGACCCCCGCGAGCGTCGCTTCGTATGCAGCGTCGAGCCCAGCTACTCGGTCCGCCGGGACCAGGGTGACGAGTACGTGGTGTGCGGCGGTCGAGATCGCCGCATCGGACGATGCCTCCGGCCCGACGCCGACCGAGTCGACGTCGAGCAGATACGGCTGATACCCGCGGTCGATGGCGTTCACTGCGTCGTACACCGCGCCTTGAACCATCGCCATGCCGCGGAGTTGGCCGTGAGCCGTGGGACGCAATGGGATGACGTGGTCTTGGGCGATGGTGCTCCACTCGATGAGGACGTCCGTGTTCGTCGGCTCCGCGTTCCGAGCCTTCGAGGCGCCGGCGCTCGACACTCCCGGCACAAAAAGTGCGACGGTCAGTGCCGGGATCAAGCAGAGCGCCCACCGGCGCGCACCGTTTCTCGAAGTCCTTGAAGATCGCCTGTGATAGTCGTAAGCATTGCTGTTCGTCATTTCGCCGGTCCTCCAATCGCAACGGAGCCATGTTCTAGCGAACCAGAGGGAGTCGACACCTCATGGGTGCGCGACACCGGGGGGGCACGCGACCGTCCGAGGTCAGATGCGCCGTCGGCTGTTACTTTAAGGTTGAGCCTCTGCCAGCGCGTTGTCCAGTGGAACTGAACACTTCATCTGTGCCGAATTCGGCGGTTAGGTGGCCGCTGGTGACCCTGTAAACCTGCGTGGAAAGCGGACCATTGGACCGCAACATTGTGGTTGCGGTTGAAGCTTGTCCTTGACAAGCTTATGGGCGTTCGAACCGAGAGCTCAGCCTAAGTGCCCGATCCGGTCTTGAAGAATGCAGGTCTCCACCCGCCAAATATCCAGGCCCGGTAGAGTCGCGGACGACCAGCCTCGTGGGGAGAACCACCGGATGGTTGGATCGGGAACGGGCGCCCCCGGCGAAGGCCATCAGGTTGTTCACGGCCGTAGCCCCGAGCGAGTACAGGGGGGCCTCGATGGTGGTCAGCGAGGGAGTGATGAGCTTGGCCCCGTAGCTGTTGTCATGCCCTACTACGCTGACGTCGCCGGGAACGGATAGTCCTTTCTGCTGCAGGGCACGGATGAAGCCGATGGCCATCTGGTCGTTGTAGGCGATGACACCGGGGGTCCGATGGCGCAGCCACTCTGCGGCGACCTCCTCACCGCCTTCAATCGTCGGCGACTGCGACCCTGTCCGGCGTACCGAGAGCTCCAGCTCCATGGCCGCTTCGCGCAGTGAGCGCCACCGCATGCCGTCGGCCCAGGACGCCTCAGGTCCGGCCAGGTAGGTGATGGTGCGGTGTCCCATCTCCCCGAGGTGTTCGGCTGCGCGGCGGATGCCGCGGGGGTTATCGGTCACCACACTGGCCACGTCCTTGACAGCGCGGTTCATGACGACAAGTGGTTTCTGCTTGGCTATCATGCGGATTGCTGAGTCAGACATGCGGGAGCTTGATAGGACAATACCGTCCACCGACGTCAGAGCACGTTCAAGCGCCTCACGTTCCTTGCGCTCCGACTCCTGTGTGTGGGCGAGCAGCAAGGTGTACCCCGCTTCTGATGCCGCGGATTCAGCCCCACGCACCATCTCCGCGTACACAGGGTTCCGGATGTCAGCGATGACCAGGGCGATCATCGAAGTGCGCTGCCCGCCGGGATGCAGGATTCCGGCCACATGGGCGGAGCGGTATCCCACATCGATGGCCGCGGCGAAGATCCTCTGTGCCGTATGGTGGCTGACCCGCCCTGGCCGGGCGAAGGCACGGGAGACGGTCGATGCCGACACCTCGGCGACACGGGCGACGTCGTAGATCGAGGGTAAACCTCGTGAATCAACCATGATGACCTCCGATGGCAACCATAGACCGGCGAGGGCAAGTTTTTGGTAACTGTTTGAACCTGGAAGCCCTCTATTGGCTTATGGAAGCAGCATCCACCTCACGACGCGCAGTTTCGAAGGCCTAACCGGGTAGCTCTCCATGGACTTTTCGCTGCGAAGTGCATCTCGGGGCGTCGTCTGGCACGCGAATTGAGCCATCACTCCGGCGCCGTAGCGAACGCGCGCCACCAACAGTGCCCCCTTTTCCGGGAGGAAAGTCGACTGGCAACTTGTGGCAACTCCTACGGCGACCGGGTGACATTCGGGAAGAGTGGGAGAGGCACTTAGTGCCTGACCCTGTTTATATCCGGGGCGCCGATCATTATTCCTACACTCAATGGAGAGCAGACGAAATGACTCGTTTATTAAAACGATTGTCCGCGCGCCAGCGCCTTGCCGCTGCGGTGGCCGTTCCCCTGACCCTTACGCTGGGGGTGACCGCCGGAGCGCTGCCGCTTCAGGCAAAGTCTCCCGAAGGGACCCCAGCGGCCGCGAACAAGGACGAAGGCAACCACGGCAAGCCCCCGGTGCTCGGCGCACGCGTCAAAGACACGCTCAAGATCAAGGGCCGAACCTTCAAGGACCTCAACGCGAACGGCACCCTCGACCCCTATGAGGACTGGCGCCTTCCCGCCGAGGACCGCACCGCGAACCTCGTGTCACTTATGACGCTGGACGAGAAGGCCGGCCTCATGCTGATCGACACCCTCAACGCCGCGTGCGACGCTGAAACCCAAACCCGCGGCACCCTCGGCCCCACGGCAACCGACTTCATCAACAACCAGCAGATGCACCGGTTCATCTTCCGCAACGTCGTGACCAGTGAGGACCAGGCAACCTGCGGCGGCGGATCCGGCGGCCTAGCGGCGAGTACGGCGCTGACCCCGCAGGAAGCCGCGAGCTACATGAACACCGTCCAGGAACTGGGCGAGGCAACCCGTCTGGGCATCCCAATGCTCTACAAGTCCAACGCTCGCAACCACATCGACCCCAACGCGCGCGCAGGCATCAACGAATCAGCTGGCGCCTTGACCGCCTTCCCGAAGGAGGCGGGCATCGCCGCTGCCGCGCTCGGCGAGGAAGCACGGCAGACCGGCCAGGACCCCACCACCGGTGACATGTCCGTCGTCGATGACTTCGCCACAGTCATGGGTGAGGAATGGGAGGCGATCGGGCTGCGCGGAATGTACGGCTACATGGCAGACCTCTCCACTGAGCCTCGCTGGTACCGCACCCATGAAACTTTCACCGAGGACGCGGACCTCAACTCCAACATCATGACCCAGCTGGTGCAAACCTTGCAGGGACCGGTCGACGACGACGGAAACTCGCTCAGCCCGGATACTTCCGTGGCGCTGACCATGAAGCATTTCCCGGGCGGCGGGCCGCAGGAGCTTGGCCTGGACGCGCACTACTCCTTCGGCAAGACGCAGGTGTATCCCGGTGACGGCTTCGGCTACCACCTGCAACCCTTCGAAGCGGCAATCAAAGCCGGCGTCTCATCGATCATGCCGTACTACGGCGCTCCCCTTGACGTCACGCACGACGGCGTCACGTACGACCAGACGGGCATGGCGTTCTCCAACCAGATCGTCAACGACCTCCTGCGCGACAAGCTCGGCTTCGCCGGTTACGTCAACTCCGACACCGGCATCATCAACGACCGCGCCTGGGGCCTTGAGAACAAGACGGTCCCCGAGCGTGTCGCCGCAGCGATCAATGGCGGAACCGACACCCTCTCCGGCTTCCACGACGTCAAGACCATCACCGACCTGGTGGTCAGCGGGCTCGTCTCCGAGGAGCGGGTCACGCTAGCGGCAACCCGCCTGCTGAAGCCGATGTTCAGCATGGGTCTTTTCGAAAACCCATACGTAGATCCGGAGGCGGCGGGCGCCGTCGTGGGCAATGCTGCTCACCGCGAGGTGGGGCTGGACCTCCAGCGCAAATCGGCGGTTCTGCTGCAGAACAAGGACACAGACGACGGCGACAAGACCCTGCCGCTGAAAGACGGCTCCGACGTCTATATCCTTGGCGATTTCACACAAAAGACCGTGGAGAGCTACGGCTACAACGTCACCAACGGGAACGTGAAGAACCCCGCCGACCGTCCGAGTGCTGCGGGCAGCGACTACGCACTGATCTCGGTCATGGTGAACAACACGAACACCTCGTCGTACGTCAGCGACTCCCCAACCTCGGGGATGAACCCCGAACACATCAACCCGATCACGCTTGAGGGTGTGGCAGGACTCGACGGGAAGAGCCCCTATGGCGCGGCGGATGCGTGCGTAACCCAGGGCGCGGCGTCGTGCACGGACAACGGCCTGCGCTTCGGCGGTTCACTACCGTGGGAGTCAAGCATCCTCGACTTCACATCCATGGCCGAGTCGGAGTCCTGGAAGATCACCCCGTCACTGGACACGATCAAGCAGGTCATGGCCGAGGTTGAGGACCCCGAGAAGGTTGTGCTGCACGTGTACTTCCGCCAGCCCTTCGTCATGGACGAAGCAAGCGGGCTGCGCGACGCCGGCGCCATCGTTGCCGGATTCGGCATGAGCGACACCGCACTGATGGATATCCTCTCGGGCAAGGTAGCACCTCAGGGCCGCATGCCGTTTGCGCTGGCGGGGACCGCTGACGCGATCCTCGAACAGTACAGCGACCTTCCCGGCTACAAGGAGACAAAGGACGGAGAGCTTTTCCCCTTCGGGTTTGGCCTTACGTACTGAGCTGCGACGGCGTCGGCCCCGGTTTCCGGAGCCGACGCCGTCGGGTTTTACCCAATCCCGGTTGCGATACAGCAGACGGACCTATACAGAATGGTCACGCGATTCCCCGCCGTCAGGTTTGGTGTCGGGGTCGAGAGGCCCGAACTGACGACCTCCACACCTTCAGTGCGACAAAAAACGTCTTGCCTCCCTTAAACCTCCGCCACCGGCGCCGCGAACTGCGCCTCATAGAGACGCGCATACGCCCCGCCTGCCGCCAGCAGCTCGGCATGGTTCCCCTGCTCCACGATTTGCCCGGATTCCATCACCAGGATGAGGTCGGCGTCACGGATGGTGGAGAGACGGTGCGCGATCACGAAGCTGGTCCGGTCCGAGCGCAGCGCGCTCATGGCCTTCTGCACGAGCACCTCGGTGCGGGTGTCCACGGAGCTGGTCGCCTCGTCCAGGATCAGCACTGACGGCCGGGCCAGGAATGCCCGGGCGATCGTCAGCAGCTGCTTCTCGCCCGCGGACACGTTGGAGCCCTCGTCGTCGAGCACGGTGTCGTAGCCCTGCGGCAGGGACTTCACGAACCGGTCCACGTACGTCGCCTTCGCCGCCTCCTGGATCTCCGCCTCGGTAGCACCGGGCCGGCCGTAGGCGATGTTGTCCCGGATGGTCCCGCCGAACAGCCACGTGTCCTGCAGCACCATGCCCATCCGCGAGCGCAGCTCGTTGCGGGTCATCGCGGTGACGTCCACGCCGTCGAGCGTGATCCGCCCGGCGTCGAGCTCGTAGAACCGCATCATCAGGTTCACCAGGGTGGTCTTCCCGGCCCCGGTCGGCCCCACAATCGCGACCGTCTGCCCCGGCTCCGCCACCAGGCTCAGGTCCGAGATCAGCGGCTTGTCTGCCGAATAGGCAAAGGACACGTCCTCGAACACCAGCCGCCCGCGGCCGCCGTCGGGCGCCTCACCGGGCACCGGGTCAGCCGACTGCTCCTCGGTGTCCAGCAGCTCGAACACCCGCTCGGCCGACGCCACGCCGGACTGCAGCAGGTTCGCCATCGAGCCCAGCTGGGCCAGCGGCTGGGTGAACTGCCGCGAGTACTGGATGAACGCCTGCACGTCGCCCAGCTGCATCGCCCCGGACGCCACCTGCAGCCCGCCCACCACGGCGATCCCCACGTAGACCAGGTTCCCGATGAACGTCATGGCCGGCATGATCAGGCCGGAAATGAACTGCGCGCCGAAGCTGGCCTGGTACAGCTCCGCGTTCTTCTGCCGGAACGTCTCCTCCACCTCGCGCTGCCGGCCGAAGACCTTCACCAGCGCGTGCCCGGTGTAGGTCTCCTCGATCTGCCCGTTCAGCTCGCCGGTGTGCTTCCACTGCGCCACGAACAGCTTCTGCGAGCGCTTGGCGATCACCGCGGTCGTCACCAGGGTCAGCGGAATGGTCACCAGGGCGATGATGGCCAGCGTCGGCGAGAGGATGACCATCATCACCAGCACCCCCACCACGGTCAGCACCGACGTCACCGCCTGGCTGATGGACTGCTGCAGGCTCTGCGAGACGTTGTCGACGTCGTTGGTCACCCGGCTGAGCAGCTCGCCGCGCTGCACGGTGTCGAAGTAGCGCAGCGGCAGCCGGTTGATCTTCGCCTCGATCCGTTCGCGCAGCCGGAACACGGTGCGCTGCACGACGCCGTTGAGGATGTACGCCTGGATCCACATAAAGCCCGAGGCCAGCACGTACAGCACCAGCGCCCAGAGCAGCACGGAGGACAGCGCGGCGAAGTCGATCCCGGTCCCGGGCGTCAGCGCCATCGCGCTGAGCATGTCCGCCTTCTGGTCTTCCCCCGCCGCCCGCAGCTGCGCGATCAGCTGCGCCTTGCTCACCCCGGCGGGCAGCTGCTTGGACACGACGCCGGAGAAGATCAGGTTGGTGCCCTCGCCCAGCAGCCGCGGGCCGATCACGGACAGCGTCACGCTCACGACGGCGAGGATGAGTACCAGCATCAGCCAGAGCCGCTCGGGGCGGAGCTCGCCCAGCAGCCGCTTGGCGGAGGGGCCGAAGTTCATCGCCTTCTCCGCGGGGATGTTCATCCCGGCGAACGGTCCGCCGCGGCCGGGGCCGCCGGCCGGACGCGGGATCCGCAGCGGGGCCTCCTTGCCGGCGCCGGCACCGGTTCCGCCGGCAGGTCCGCCGCCCGCGGCGCCACCCGCGGTGCCGGGCGTCTGAGACTCGACCTTGCTCATGCCGCCTCCTCCGCCGCGAGCTGGGAATTCACAATCTCCTGGTACGTCTCCGAGGTCTCCAGCAGCTCCTCGTGCGTTCCGTGCGCGACGATCCTGCCGTCGTCGAGCACCAGGATCTGGTCCGCGTCCGCAATGCTCGACACCCGCTGGGCGATGATCACCAGCGTGGCCCCCGCGGTGTGCCGCTGGAGCGCCTGCCGCAGCCGGGCGTCCGTCGCGGTGTCCAGCGAGGAGAACGAGTCGTCAAAGATGTAGAGCTCGGGCCGTTTCACCAGCGCCCGGGCAATCGCGATCCGCTGCCGCTGCCCGCCGGAGACGTTGGTGCCGCCCTGCGAGATCGGCGCGTCCAGCCCGCCCTCCATCTCGCGGACAAAGTCCTCCGCCTGCGCTATGGCCAGCGCCCGCCAGAGCTCGTCCTCGGTGGCGTCGGGTTTGCCGTAGAGCAGGTTGCTGCGGACCGTGCCGGAGAACAGGTAGGGCTTTTGCGGGACCAGGCCGATGTGCCCCCAGAGCAGGTCCGGATGCAGTTCCCGCACGTCCACCCCATCGATCCGCACCGAGCCGGAGGTGGCGTCGAAGAGCCTGGGCATCAGGTTCACCAGGGTGGTCTTGCCGGAGCCGGTCGAACCGATGATCGCCGTCGTCTGCCCCGCACGCGCGGTGAAGCTGACGTCCGAGAGGACCGGGGACTCGGCACCCGGGTAGGCGAACCCGACGTCGCGCATTTCCAGCTCGCCGCGGCCGGTGCCGCCGGCAAAGCTGACCGGGTGCTCGGGCGGCCGGACGCTCGATTCGGTCCCCAGCACCGCGCCGATCCGGTCCGCGGAGACGGCAGCGCGCGGGATCATGATGGCCATGAAGGTGGCCATCATGACGGACATCAGGATCTGCATGAGGTAGCTCAGGAACGCGATCATGGTGCCCACCTGCATGGAGCCGTCCTCGATCCGGAACGCGCCGAACCAGATCACGGCCACGGACGAGACGTTCAGCACCAGCATCACGGTGGGGAACGCGAGCGCCATCAGCCGGCCGGCGCGCAGGGCGGTGTCCGTGACGTCCTCGTTGGCAGAGGTGAAGCGGGCGGTCTCGACGTCCTCGCGGACGAAGGCACGGACCACGCGGACGCCGGTGAGCTGTTCGCGCAGGACCCGGTTCACCGTGTCGATGCGGGTCTGCATCAGCCGGAACAGCGGCACCATCCGGGTAAGAATGAGCGCCACGGCCACCAGCAGCACGGGCACGCTGACGGCGATCAGCCAGGACAGCTGCACGTCCTGCCGCACGGCCATGATGACGCCGCCGATGCTCAGCATGGGCGCCGTGACCATGAGCGTGGCGGACATGAGCACCAGCTGCTGGATCTGCTGGACGTCGTTGGTGGACCGGGTGATCAAACTCGGGGCGCCGAACCTGGTCACTTCCTGCTCGGAGAACTCAGCGACCCGGGTGAAGATCGCGCCCCGGACGTCCCGGCCCAGTGCCATCGCGGCCTTCGCCCCGAAGTAGACGGCGGCGATGGTGCAGGCGATCTGCAGCAGGGTCACCAGGAGCATCACGCCGCCGGTGCGCAGGATGTAGTCCGTGTCCCCGCGCGCCACACCCTGGTCGATGATGTCCGCGTTCAGGGTGGGCAGGTACAGCGAGGCGATGGACGCCGCCAGCTGGAAGACGACGACGGCGAGCAGCAGCCGGCGCTGCGGCCGCAGGTATTCAACGAGCAGTTTCCAGAGCATCCGGTCTCCACTTCACTGGCCTCTTACGCACTGTTATTCGGACGTCAGTTTACGTCCGGATGCTGGGAGTGAAACCGGTTCCTCTCAGGGCGAATGCAGGTGCGGCGAGGGCGAGCGGCGATCCGGCCGTCAGTTCTTCTTCAGTTCCTCGGCGAGCATCACGATGATGCCGCTGGGACCACGGACGTAGGTGAGCTTGTAGACGTCCTTGTACGTTGCCACCCCGCGTAGCGGACGGCAGCCGTGCCTCGCGGCTATCTCCAGGGCTTCGTCGATGTCGTCGACTGAGAACGCGACGCGGTGCATCCCGATCTCGTTCGGACGGGTGGGCTCCGTCTCGATCGCTTCGGGGTGGATGTACTCGAACAGCTCCAGGCGACCGTGTCCGTCTGGTGTTTGGAGCATCGCGATGTTGGCGTGGTTGCCGTCGAGTCCGACGGCAGTGTCGGTCCACTCGCCGCTGACCGTGTCACGGCCGACGACTGTGAGGCCGAGGTCGGTGAAAAAGGCGATTGTCGCTTCGAGGTCGCGAACCGCAATGCCGACGTTCTCGAGTTTGATGGCCATGCGTTACACGCTATCGAGCCGGACCGAACAGCACCAGAGTGCGGGACTCGATCGAACAAACGCTGGAGCAGTCGGGAGCAACGGCGGTCGGCCTCCGGCCGGGTCCGGAACCTAACTGGCGGGGTCGTACTGGAAAGCGCGCACCTCCTGCGCACAACGGCAGGAGACTGCGATCTTCGCGGCCCACTCCAAGGCCGCATCGTACGAGGGCAGCTCCAACACCGAGTAGCCGCCTTCGAGCTGCGTCGTCTGCGGGTAGGTGCCCTCGCGTACGGTCCCGTCGCCGTCGACCATGACGGGCGGGATACTCTCATCGATGCCGCCGCCGAAGACCCAAACTCCGGCGTCCTTCGCCTCCTGAACGACCGCGTGCGACGCATCCGAAACAGCCTGCAGCTCTTCCTCGGGGAAGGTCATGGCGGCACTCGGAAACGAGATCAGATACTTGGTCATCGTGTCGACTCCTTTTTCGCAGCACGGGGAATGGCACTCATCCTCGCCGATTCCATCCGTACCGCGCAAGATCCCGGCGGTCCACCGCGGATGCCAGCGCCCGCAGTCCATCCCAGCGGAAGGTGGCACCATGGAGACATGAACCCTGTCCACGGTGTTTCCGGCTTCTTCCGGCGTCCGCAGCCCATCAAACCCGAGCCCGGCCAGGAATCGGTATGGGACTACCCGCGGCCGCCACGGGTAGAGCTCCGGTCCGAACGGGTCGTCGTGCGGCTTGGCGGGCAGGTGATTGCCGACACGACCGATTCAGTGCGCGTTTTGGAGACGAGCCACCCGCCGGTCTACTACCTGCCCTTGGACTCATTCCCTGCCGGTGCACTCGTCCCGGTCGAGGGCACCAGCTTCTGCGAGTTCAAGGGAGAAGCGCGGTACTTCGACGTCGTAGCCGGCGGCGTCGTCGTTCCCCGTGCCGGGTGGACCTACCCGGAACCCACCCGGGGCTTCGAGGCGCTCAGTACCCGGGTGGCCCTCTACCCGGCTCACATGGACTCCTGCGAAATTAACGGCGAGCGGGTGACCTCCCAGGATGGTGATTTTTACGGCGGTTGGATCACCAAGAACATCGTCGGTCCGTTCAAGGGCGGCCCGGGCACTACCGGGTGGTGACAACGTCGTTTTAGCGTTCTGGCAGGCCCGGCGCCGGGTGTAGCTTGGCCTGATGCTGACCATTGGCTCGATCGTCATCAGGGTGGACAACCTCGAACGCCAACTGCGTTTCTGGCAGGCCGCACTGGGCTACGAACTGCGGCACGAGCCAATCGACGACTTTGCCATCCTGCAGCCGCCGGGCGGCGCCGGCACGTGCGTCTCCCTGGACCGCGTCCCAGCTGCCGTCCAGGTTCCCCCGCGCCTGCATCTGGACCTATATACGGACCAGCAGGACGCCGAGGTCCAGCGGCTCCTGGCCCTGGGCGCCACCCGGGTCGAGTGGAGCAAGCGGCCGGCGGATGCGGACTACGTGATCGTTGCCGACCCGGAAGGCAACCGCTTCTGCGTCGTGGACACCGCGCGCGACAACTCCGGGCCGCGTCGCAGCAGCCCGGCGCTTAGCCGCCCAGCACCACGTTCACCGGCGGTTCGCCCGCCAGCATGAGCTCGATCTGCCGCTGGACGAGCTTTCCCATCCGCGGACGCATGGCCGAACTCGCCCCGCCCACATGCGGGCTGATGATGACGCCGGGAATTCCCCACAGCGGGTGGTCCTGCGGCAGCGGCTCGGGATCGGTGACGTCCAGGGCGGCACGGACCCGGCCGCTGGCGGTGTGCCGGACCAGGGCCTCGGTGTCCGCGACCGGTCCGCGGGCCACGTTGACGACCAGCGCGCCGTCGGGCATGGCCGAGAGGAACGCGTCGTCGATCAGGTGGCGGGTGGCGTCGCTGAGCGGCACGCCGACGACCACGATGTCGTGCTCCGGCAGCAGGGTAAGCAGCTCCGCGATGCCGTGGACGTGGCCCCGCGGGTCCGTCCGTTCCCGGCTGGCCACCCGGGTCACGGTGGTTTCGAAGGGCAGCAGCCGGTCCTCGATCGCCTTGCCGACGCCGCCGTAGCCGACGATCAGCACACGCCGGTCCGCCAGGCTGGCGGTGGGCCGGGTCTCCCAGCGGCCCTCCTGCTGGTTCTGCATCAGCCGCGGGAGCTCGCGCTGGCTGGCCAGGATCAGCGCCAGGGCCATCTCGGCGGTGGAGGTTTCGTGGACGCTGGCGGCGTTGGCGTACACCCGGCCCGCGGGCAGCCACTCCGTGACGCCGTCGTAGCCGATCGACTGGCTCTGCACGAGCCCGGTTTCCACGCCTGTCAGGCCGCGCAGGACCTGCATGCCGCCCATGTAGGGCGGGACCACGATGTCGAGCCGCGGCGTGGGCGGTTCCCCGGACAGGTCCCATTCCAGGACGGTGACGTCGGGGTGGGGCTGGAGGTATTCACGCAGGGTCGCGTCGGGCAGGCTGACAGTAATTTTCCTCGGCATAGCTGCCAGCCTAATGGTGCTTGGGCCGTCTGGTGCTGCTTACGGGGCAGTCCGTGTCACCGATCCGGTCCGGTCCCGGCCGGGAGTTTTCCCTCAGCTTTGTGTTGCCCCGCGCGGCTTTTGGACATGCCCTCCGGCCGGGCATAGATTGCAGGAAACCCTCTCTGTGACGTGAAAGGTCCTGCACCATGAACACCTCGGGTTCACCCCGTCCGGCCGCCCGCTCCCTGAACGCCAGGGGGAAGCTTCTCCTGGTCTGGGCGGCCACTGCCCTGGTGCTGCTGGGCGCGGCTAGCGTCGCCGTCGTCCGCACCATGCCGGCCACCGGGACGGACTTCATCGCAGGCCCGCAGGACCCGTGGCAGGAGGCCGCCGTTGCCCGGGACACCAAAGCCGAGGAGACGCAGGCCCCGCGGGCCGCCGTCGACCTTGACGCCGAGATCGGACGGATCCTGGCCGCGAACCCCAACTACCGGATCGGCGTCGCGCTGGCGGATACGCACGACGGCGAGCTGCGCAGCTACGGCGACGGCACCGAGTTCGTCGCCGCCAGCACCGCCAAGATCATCACGGCGGCCGCCTACTACCATCTGGTGGAATCCGGCGAGAAGTCGCTGGACGTGCCGCTGGGGAGCTACGACGCCGCCTTCCAGGTCAAGGCCATGGTCAACGCCAGCAGCAACGACGCCTGGCTGCTGCTGATGCAGGACATCGGCTACCCCAAGCTGATCGAATACGCCGCGTCCATCGGGATCAGCTACGACCCCGAACAGAACCTGCTGACCCCGGCCGAGATGTCGGGCCTGCTCAAACAGCTCTCCACCGGGAAACTGCTCAACGCCGAGCACACGGAGGAGCTGCTGGGCTACATGCAGAAGACCAACAACGAACGCCTCATCCCGGCCGGCATCTCCCCGGAGATCACGGTGCAGCACAAGTACGGCGAGCTGGGGGGCTATGTCCACGACGCGGCCCTGCTGACCTCCGGCGAGCGCTCGTACTCACTGGCCATCTACACCTGGGGCGAGGAC
Source organism: Pseudarthrobacter sp. RHLT1-30-1 (assembly GCF_059383415.1). Lineage (NCBI taxonomy): Bacteria > Bacillati > Actinomycetota > Actinomycetes > Micrococcales > Micrococcaceae > Pseudarthrobacter > Pseudarthrobacter sp. RHLT1-30-1. The sequence continues at coordinate 151,537 of NZ_JBWZCG010000004.1, read as the reverse complement.
GGCGAGAGCGAGGCGCGCCTGGCCATGATCCACGAGCTGGCGGACGTCGTGGGCCGGGACCTGCTGGAGTAGCTGCCGGATTTTTTGCTGAAGCAGGCGGGAGCAAGCGGCGATCGTTGCCGGCGTCGTCGTTAATGGGCAAAGCCCCCGCTGCACGAGGTGCAGCGGGGGCTTGCGTCCGAACTGGAGAGCCGGGTCTTAGCGGCCGAAGAGCTTGGCGAAGAAGCCCGTTTTGGTGCTGACTTCACCCTCGTGACCCTTGCAGCGGTCGGCGCTCTTGACGCCCCGCATGACCTGGTCAACGTGCTGGCCGCAGCCGGCCCAGGTGGTCTTCCCGCACTTCTTGCATGCAACCTGTCGGCACATCTGGTTCTCCTTGGTTGGTCGGTCGGTAATTAGAACTATACCCCCAGGGGTATGCTCGCGAGAAATCCGGCTGGCGGGAACACCCTGTTGCGTGGCCGCGTTGGTTCCGTACAGTGGCACGAGGGCCGGGCCGCTCCTGCACGAACTTATTTTCCGAACCGTACCGAGAGGACTGCTGACATGGCTTACATCAAAGTTGGAACCGAGAACAGCACCGACATCGAGCTGTACTACGAAGACCACGGGAGCGGGCAGCCGGTGGTCCTGATCCACGGGTACCCGCTGGACGGATCGTCGTGGGAGAAGCAGACCACCGCCCTGCTGGGCGCCGGATACCGGGTCATCACCTACGACCGCCGCGGCTTCGGCCAGTCCAGCAAGCCCACCGACGGCTACGACTACGACACCTTCGCCGCCGACCTAAACTCCCTGCTCACGAGCCTGGACCTGAACGACACCGTCCTCGTGGGCTTCTCGATGGGAACCGGCGAGGTGGGCCGGTACCTTGGCACCTACGGTTCGGCCCGGGTGGCGAAGGCCGTGTTCCTCGCCTCCCTGGAGCCCTACGTGCTGCAGGCCGACGACAACCCCGGCGGCGTCCCACAGTCGGTGTTCGACGGCCTGCTGGAAGCCGTGACGGCCGACCGGTATGCGTTCTTCACCGAATTCTTCAAGAACTTCTACAACAGCGACACTTTCCTCGGCACACCCCGGCTCAGCGAGGAAGTCATGCGGGCCGGCTGGAACCTCGCGACCTCGGGCGGCGCCACCGCGTCGGCAGCCGCGCAGCCGACCTGGCTGACCGATTTCCGCGCCGACATCCCCAAGATCGACGTCCCCGCGCTGATCGTGCACGGCACCGCGGACCAGATCCTGCCGATCGACGTCACGGGGCGGCCGTTCACCAAGGCCCTGCCCAGTGCCGAGTACGTGGAGATCGACGGCGCCCCGCACGGCATGATCTGGACCCACGCCGCCGAGGTCAACGAAGCGCTGCTGGGGTTCCTGGCGAAATAGCGCCCCTCGGCTGGGGCTGTCCTGGCCGTGGCCGGGGCTAGGGGCGGGGCGGGGCCGGGGCCGGGGCCAGAGCGGGCCTGGGCCGTCCGAGGGCACTACGCCACGAAACGCCGGCCGCCGTCGTACAGCCACGCCTGTGCCTCTTGCTCATGCGTCACCGCGGGCGGAGGATTGAGGAACGGGGTCCCCCACTTTCCGTGGGCGGGCGCCGACTCCCCGCAAAGCACGGGCGAGCAAATTGACGCTGGAGGGGATGCCGCCGCCGTGAATGCGGTGTGCCGCGGTGTGAGCATGGCGGGCAGACTCTGCCCAGCGCTGCAGATTCGAATCCCTCGGCAGAAGAACGAAAACAATGTCCATCATCAATTCACCAAAAAAATCCCGCCCCATCGCGGCCAAGATCGTACTGATCCCGGCCGTCACCCTGGGGCTCATCGGGGGCCCTGTTGCCTTGGCCGGACCAGCCACCGCATCAACCTCCGAACGCGGCTGCACAGTGGATCCGCTGAAGCCCACCAAACACAACGACAGGGTGGACTTCCGGATCCGCGTGGACTGCAATGGCAACAAAACCTTCAGGTCCGGCAACTGCGCTTCGAAGACGACCACCGCGGACGTGACGACCTGCTCGGGAAGACCAAGTTCGAGGAGTCCTTCGACCGCCATGACGACTCCGCGACGCTGCACGGCTACGCCTGGAGCCGGGGCCTCGACGAGGTCTACCAGCTGGTTTCCTTCCGCGTCCGTAGCGGCAACAGCGACAACTGGTCCGATTGGACCCGCTGGGAAGAGAGCGACACGGCCAGGGTCGGTCACTGACCGGTCCGCAGGCCAGTCGGACAGGAGAGCCAGGGGACATGTCCCCTGGCTCTCCTTTTGTATGCGTTTCCGTCCGCTGCGCCGAGGCACCGGCACGCGGCGGGAGTGGCGCCGTCGCGGCATTGCCCCATACCGTCCGGGGGCACTTCGACACGAACTGCCGGGCGAAAGCCGTCCAGGTCGCCGCCCGCCTGCCGCGAAGTGCCCCCGGACCGCAGACCGGTTTCCCTGACTGCCGAGCGGAGCCCCGGATCGGGCTGGCTTCCCCCTGGACCGGGCCGGCTCCGGCGGCCCGCAGGGCAGTCGGACAGGAGAGCCAGGGGGCATGTCCCCTGGCTCTCCTTGGGGGCCGGCGGGACCTAGAACAAGGCGTCCGCCACGACCGTCGTGATCTGCCGGATGACTTCGGTCCGCTCCGGGACGCTGCCCAGGTCGTCACCCTTGGTGTAGACCACGAGGGCGTAGGCGTGGCCGTCCCTGGCGAGGATGCCGGCGTCGTGCAGTTCCCCGCCCAGCAGGCCGTACTTGTGGAAGACGGTGATGTCTGCGGGGGCGGCGGCCGGGATCAGGGTTTCATAGTTGGTGTCCTGCATGAGGGACAGCAGCTGCGCGGTGTGCTCCGCATTGAGCAGCGTCCCGGAGTAGAGGCCGGCCAGGACGCGGGCCATCTCCGCGGGGGTGAGGGTGTTGCTGGTGGGGGCGTAGTCCACCCCGAGGGAGGCCGCGTACTCCGTGAGCTCGGCGTGGCCCACGGCGTCCATGATCAGGGTCCAGGAGTCGTTGTCGCTCTGGTTGATCATCGCGCGCAGCTGGAACTCCGCGGTGTAGGCCCCCAGCGGATCGTCGAGCGAGGCTGCCCCGGTTTCCACAAGGTGGTAATAGGCCTCGGCGGCCAGAACCTTGGCCGTGCTGGCAGCGACGAACGCGGCCGGGACACCGTATTCGGTGGACAGCCGCGTCCGCGTCGGCGCCGTCCGACAGGTCCAGGAGCGCGACGCCGATCTGGTATTCCGAGTTGGCGTCGATGATGACGTTGATGTCGGCCGCGAGTTCCGCATCGATGGCTCCCCCGGCAGGCGCAACGGCCGTTGCGGCGGCAGCCGACACCGACGTTTGGCTGCTCGGTACCTGGCCGTCCGTCCCCGACGTTGCCGACGACGACGACGAGCCGAGCGTCTGGCCCGCCGGCTGGACAGCCGCCGTCGAACCGGCCTGCGCGGAATGGACACCGGCGCCGAGCGCCACCGCTAGAGCCGCGGCACACAGCGCCATCAGGAGCGCCCGGGTCCGGCGGAAGGCCCGGGAGCGCGGCCGTAAGCCCGGGTTCCCGGGTTGACGGTCACTGGGCTGCTGTGGCGTGCGCTCTTCCATAGCTGTCCAAGCTAGCCGCGCCAGCTATGCCGGAGCTATGAAAGAGCTGTAACCACCCAGCAGTGCGGCTAGGTCTACTCGTCCCACATGCCGGTGTCCGCGGCGTCTTCCGGTTTGTCCTCCGCCTCCGGATCCCCGGACCCGACATAGCCGGCGGGAACCGTCCCCGCGGCCTGGGTCAGCTGTTCCTCACGGATGTTCCCCGTGCGGCCGGGTTCGGCGTGCGGTTGTTGGACTTCGACGGCTTCGCGGGATTCGACGGCGTCCGGGTCGCCCGGGCCGCGCAGTCCGGCCGGATCGGTGCCGGGTTCTATCGGTTCACTCACAACACTGCCTTTCATCCGCGGATCAGGTCCTTCCCACACTAACGTGGGGAGCGGAATGGCTGCGAGATGTCGGCAAAACCCGGCTCCGCGGACGCCGGCACCGAAACCCGAGGACCTGTTTATGCATCTGTCACAGTTCAACGCGGCAGGCCGCGCCGAGGCTGCCGAGGCCCTGCGCCCCTGCCTGGGCATCCAGCGCTGGATCGACGAACTCGTCGACCGGCGCCCCTATTCCAGCCGCGACGCACTTCTCCAGGCGTCCCGCACGGCAGCCAACCCGTTCACCCCGGCGGAAGTCGACGCAGCGCTGTCCCACCACCCGCGGATCGGCGAGCGTGCAAGGGGAAGCAGCATCGAAGCCAGGCTGTCCCAGGCGGAACAGGCCGGACTCGGCGAGGCTGACGCCGCCGTCGCGCAGGCCCTGGCGGAAGGCAACCGGGCCTACGAGGAGAAGTTCGGGCAGGTCTTCCTGATCCGCGCGGCCGGCCGCAGCCGCGGGGAGATCCTGGCCGCGCTCAGGACCCGGCTCGCCCACACGCCGGGCAAAGAGCAGGAAATCATTGGCGAGCAGCTGCGGGAAATCGCAGTGCTCCGGTTGGAAGGGCTGATCGGCGAATGAGCATGTCCCACGTCACCACCCATGTGCTGGACACCGGCACCGGCAAACCCGCGGCGGACGTCCCCGTAACCCTCTCCGGGCTCGACGGCGGGCGGTGGGTCCAGCTTGCCGAGGGCACCACCGACGCCGACGGGCGCATCAAACAGCTCGGCCCGGAGCGGCTGCCCTCGGGTACCTACCGCCTGGCCTTCGACACAGGAAGGTACTTCGCGGCCAAAGGCACCGAGACGTTCTTCCCGGAAGTGACGCTTACCTTTGGCGTGGTCGAGACCGAGGCGCACTACCATGTGCCGCTCCTGCTCAGCCCGTTCGCCTACTCCACCTACCGCGGCAGCTGAGCGCACCGCCGTCGGGCGTTAGGGTGGGCAAATGAGCGAGACTGCAACACCACGCACGACGGCGGTGCTGCTGGCCGCCGGCGCCGGGACGCGGCTGGGGCTCGGGCCCAAGGCGTTGCTCCGGTTCCGCGGCCGCACGCTCGTGGAAGTCCTGGCGGATGTCCTGCTCGCCGGCGGCTGCCGCGAAGTGGTGACGGTGCTCGGTGCGGACGCGGCAAGGGTCCGGGCCGCCACCGACCTCAGCCGGCACCGGGTTATCGACAACCCGGACTGGGACTCCGGGATGGGCAGCTCGTTCCGGCTGGGAGTTGCCGCGGCCGCCCGGACGGACGATGTGCTTATCGCGCTGGTGGACCAGCCGGGTCTGGCCCCGGAGATTGTCGCCCGCCTGCTGGCAGCCCACCGGTCGGGCCGGGTCACGGCTGCCGCCTACCGCGGACCGGGCGGGAAACTCCTGCGCGGGCATCCGCTGCTGCTGGATTCCGCCCTCCGCGCCGCAGCCGCAGAAACGGCAACCGGCGACGCCGGCGCGCGCTTTTTCCTCCAGGCGCACCCGGAACTGATCGACCTCGTGGACTGCAGCGACCTCTCCGGCGGCGAGGACCTCGACTCCCCCGACCAGCTGCACCTGCTCGGCTAGCCCCGCCCGGACGCCACGCCAGTCCCAACGCGGGGTCAGCTCCGGCCCATTAGCCCCCTCCGGATGGGCCCGGTCTGACCCCGCGTTGGACGAAAGAGTCTCGACTAACGAAACTGCGCCAAGACACGGATTGGTGCCGGGCTGAAGTCCGAGCCCTCGGTGAATCCCATCGCTTCGTAGAAGGCGCGCTGGCAAGTCCGCCCAGCCCACCGCCGTCGTTCCGGGCCGTGACGACGAACGAGGAGCTTCGGACCGCCCTGATGAGCAGTTCCGGGTCCGCAGTGTAAGCGGACCAGCCCACCGACGCGTACACGGACAGAACCTCGGCGTCGGAGAAGTCGCTGGACGTCGAGACGATGAACCCGGACATCGGACCCGTGTCGCACGGCAGCTCCGCCTGACCCCGGCAACTCCGCAAACGACTTACGGCACGACGCCGGCCGCGAGCAGCTCCTGCAGTCCCCGCTTGAAACCGGACCGACCCCCATGGGCGGGATGCCTGATTTTCCTTGCGTCCAGGCCGCTGCGCTGCAGGCTGCGGTGCGCCACATTGCCCACCGCCACCACCGTTTCGATGGCGAACTCCTCAATCAGCGCCTGCCAGAACGGGGTTCCCAGCGCAGCTTCGGCCGCCGCCGGGGTGCGGTTGGACAGCGGCCGCCCGGGCACGTGGGTATGCCAAGGGCAGGCACTCCAGAGCAGGGGAAGGAAGTCCAACTCCGCCAGCACCTCCCACATCACCGTCGCCGTCGGCTCCGCCGCAACTCCCGCAGCTTCGGCCGGCAGCACATAGGCCTTGCCTGGCCCGAACAGCCCGAAACTGTTGGCCGGACCCTCGAACATCGTGCGGTTGGTAAAGGGAACCCCGGTGATCCTCATGCCCCTGAAACCGGGGGCTTCCCCCAGCAGCAGCACCTTCGGGGAGCGGTCCAGCATTTCCTGCAAATAGATGGCCAGGTTCCGGCGGCGCTGCGCATTACCCGGCACGGTGTGATCGAAGAAGTTGGTGCACCCGGGCCCTGTTGCCACGGCCGCGAGCCGGTCCACAAAGCGATCAATGGAGGATGAGGTCATTCCGGCCCGTCCCCTTTCGCAGCTCATAAGTCCCAGTGGGTAGGTCAATCAGATCATCCCGGCCGCTTTGCCCCGCCGCGGTACCCTTCTCCGCCTCCGGCACAGGCGGCGGTGCCGCCATAGCATTGGGGCATGACGGACATGACCATCTTCACGGTGGGGCACTCCACTCACGCCATCGACGAATTCATCGGCCTCCTGAAAGCCCACGGCATCAGGAAACTGATCGATGTCCGCACCATCCCCAAGTCCCGGCACAATCCGCAGTTCAACGGCGACGCCCTGGCCGCGAGCGTGCGCTCCCACGGCATCACCTACCGCCGGATGGAGTCCCTCGGCGGCCTCCGGCACGCCCGGCAAGACAGCCCCAACGGTGCCTGGCGGAACGCGTCCTTCCGCGGATACGCGGACTACATGCAGACCGAAGAATTCGCCAGGGCCATCGGCCAGCTGGTGGAACGCGGGCGGACCAACAACTCGGCGATCATGTGCGCTGAAGCTGTCCCCTGGCGCTGCCACCGGTCGCTGATCGGTGACGCGCTGCTGGTCCGGAACGTCGAGGTTCTGGACATCATGACGGAGAAGTCTGCCAAACCCCACACCCTGACCCCCTTTGCCCGGGTTGAAGGACAGCGGATCTGGTATCCCGCAGAACCGTAACGCCCGCCAGCCCAACCACAACGCGGGGTCACTTTCGGCCGATAAAACCCGCCACGATGGGCCCGATCTGACCCCGCGTTGCGGTGTGGGAGGGGCTACCAGCGCGGGTGGATCGACTCGCGGAAGTAGCGGTCGTAGATTTCGTGGACGCCGACGTCGAACGTTGCGTCAATGCCCCGGACCTCCGCCGCGGCGGCGTTGGCGCGCGCCTGGTCCATGTTCCGCGCACCGGGAATCACCGTGCTGACCCCGTCCTGCGCCGCGATCCAGGCGATGGCCGCCTGGGCGGGAGTGACGCCGTCGGGCACTAATTCCTCGAACTCGGCCGCCGCCTTGAGGCCCTGCGCGAAGTCGACGCCGGAGAAGGTCTCCCCGACGTCGAACGCCGAGCCGGTGCGGTTGAAGTTCCGGTGGTCGTCCGCCGCGAACGACGTGTCCTCGGTGTATTTGCCGGAGAGCAGCCCCGAGGCGAGCGGCACGCGGGCGATGATGCCGACGCCGGCAGCCTCCGCCGCGGGCAGCACCTCGTCCAGCGGCTTGAGCCGGAAGGCATTGAGGATGATCTGCACGGTCGCCGTGCCTACGTGCCGCATCGCCTCGAGGGCTTCGTCGGTCCGCTCCACGCTGACGCCGTAGTTCCGGATCGCCCCCTCCGCCACCAGGGTGTCCAGCGCGTCGTACACTTCGGCGCTGCTGTACACGGCGGTGGGCGGGCAGTGCAGCTGGACCAGATCCAGCCGCTCGACGCCCAGGTTGCGCCGGGACCGGTCCGTCCACTCGCGGAAGTTGGCGAGGTTGTAGTGCTCCGGCCGCTGCTCCACCCGGCGGCCCATCTTGGTGGCCACCGTGAGCTCCAGGCCGGGGTTGTCCGCCAGGAACGCCCCGATCGCCTGCTCGCTGCGGCCGTCGCCGTAGACGTCCGCGGTGTCGAAGAACGTGACACCGGCCTCCACCGACGCGGCGAGGATGACCTGCGCCTGTGCGGGATCCACATTGCCCCAGTCCGCGCCCAGCTGCCAGGTCCCCAGCCCGACAATGGAGACGTTCCGTCCGGTCTTGCCCAAGATTCGCTGTTCCATCATCCGACTATAGGCCGGGACGGAAACGCGGGGTCAGCTAGCGCCCAAAAAACCCCTCAACATGGGCCGTAGCTGACCCCGCGTTGGTGTTGGTTGGTGTCAGTCGGAGGGGAGTTGGCGGCGGGCCTCCTGCAGGGCCAGGTAGATCGTGTCCCGGGCGATCGGCAGCTCCGCGAACCTCACCCCGGTGGCGTTCCGGATGGCGTTGGCCAGGGCCGGCGCCACCGGATTGAACGGGCTTTCGCTCATGGACTTCGCGCCCAGCGGGCCCAGTTTGTCGGACGTGTCGGCGAAGTACACCTCGCTGCGTGGCACGTCGGCGAAGGTCGGGATGTGGTACTGCCGGAGGATGTCTGTGGTGACCCGGCCGGCGTCGTCGACCCTGACTTCCTCATACAGCGCGGCACCCAGCGCCTGCGCGATGCCGCCCTCGATCTGCCCGCGGCACTGCCTCGGGTTGACCACCACGCCGGCGTCGGCCGCCTGGACGCTCTGCAGGATCCGCAGCTCCCCGGTCCCGGTGTTCACGGCCACCCGGAAACCGTGAACGTTGAACGCCACCGACCGCGGCGTCCCGCCCCAGCGCCCCTCGCCGGAAAGCTCGACGCCGGCCGCGGCGGCGGTGTCGAACAGTTCCGCCAGCGGCACCCGGGTTCCCCCGCAGACGACGGCGTCGCCGTCGAGCACGCAGCCGGAGACCTGGACCTGCCGGGTGCCGGCGGCGAAGGCGCGGATCCGCACGGCCAGTTCCTCGGCCGCGGCCAGTGTCGCCTTCCCGGCGACGACGGTCCCGGCCGAGCCGAAAGCGCCGGAATCGTGGTCCACGAGGTCGGTGTCGGACTGACGGAGCGTGATCCGGTCCGCGGTGGTGGACAGGGCGGTGGCGGCGAGCTGGACATGCACCGTGGTGGTGCCGCTGCCAAACTCCGCGGTCCCGACGTCGACCTGGTAGTTGCCGTCGGGCAGGACCCGGATCCTGGAATGCGCGAAGTGGCCGCGCGGCGGGACGGTGTCGATCATGGACAGCGCCGAGCCCTCCCCGGTGACCCAGTCCGGGCCGAGGTCCGCCAGCCCGGCGTCGCGGTAGCGTTCCCGGCCGCGCGCCAGGGCGTCCTCCACCAGCTTCGTGCACTGGTCCAGCCCGTAGCTGCCGTAGAGCACGTCCTCCTGCGGGTCGGGCTGGGTGGAGAGCATGTCGTCGCCCTCGCGGACCATGTTGCGGCGGCGGAATTCCATCGGGTCCATGCCGATTCCGGTGGCGAGTTCGTCGACGGCGGACTCGATCGCGAAGATCATCTGGCTCAGCCCGTAGCCGCGGAAGGCCCCGGACGGGACCGTGTTGGTGTAGACCGCATGGGCGTCGACCTTCTTGTTGGCGCAGTTGTAGACGCCCAGGGACTCGCCGCAGCCGTGGAACATCACGCCCACGGAATGGTTTCCGTAGGCGCCCGCGTTGGTCAGCACCTCCAGCTGCAGGGCCGTCAGCCTGCCGTCCGCGCTGGCGGCGGCCTTGAGCCGGATGGTGAACGGGTGCCGGACGGTGGACGCGGTGAACTGCTCGGTGCGGGTGAATTCGAGCTGCACCGGGCGCCGAAGTTTCAGTGCGGCGAGCGCGACGATGTCCTCGGTCAGGACCTCCTGCTTGCCGCCGAAGCCGCCGCCGACCCGTCCCGCGACGACCCGGATCCGGTCCTCCGGCAGGCCGAAAACCCGGCCGAGGGTGCGCCGGACCAGGAACGGCACCTGGCTGGAGGTGCGCACCTGGAGCCGGCCGGCGTCGTCGACCGAGGCGATGGCGGCGTGGGTTTCCAGCGCGGTGTGCTGCACCCGCTGCGTGCGGTAGGTCTGCTCGTGGATAAAGTCCGCGGCGGCGAAGGCCGCGGCGACGTCGCCCAGTTCGGAGTGCAACTCGGCCACGACGTTCTGTTCGGGCCGGCGGATCCGGGCGGTGACGGCGTCCTTGTCCCCGTGGACCAGCGGGGCCCCGGGACGCATCGCCTCCTGCGGGGTGAACACGGCGTCCAGCAGCTCGTACTCCACCTTTAGGGCCCGGACGCCGGCTTCCGCCGCGGCGACGGTGTCGGCGACGACGGCGGCGACCCGCTGTCCGACGAAGCGGACGACGTCGTCCAGCACCCGCGTGTCGTCCGGGTCGTCGGTGAAGAGCTCGTGCTGCGCGGTGGAAAACAGCTGCGCGGGTGCGTCCTCGTGGGTGAAGACGGCCTCAACTCCGGGAACCTCCAGGGCGTCGGTGGAATCGATGGAGCGCACGCGGGCGTGCGGGTGCGGCGAGCGCAGGAGTTTCAGGTGCAGGAGCCCGGGAAGCTCCGACGCCGGGACGTCCAGCGTGTAGCGCGCCGCGCCGGTGACGATTCCCCGGCTGGCGGGCGCCGGGACGTCGTCGCCGAGCTGCCCGGGACGCGGCTCGGGCAGGCCGGGCCCCGGCCCGAGCTGCCCGGGCCCCGGCCCGGGCTGGCCGGGCCCCGCGATCCCGGATCCCGGGCCTTCCGGATCCGGATGCCCGGATTCACCGTGCTCGGCCTCGCCGCGGACGGCGTCCGCGATGGCCCGGTAGCCGGTGCAGCGGCAGAGGTTGCCCTTGAGGTTCCGTGGCAGGTCGGCCTTCTGTTCCTCATCGAAGGTGGCCGCCGTCATCACCATGCCGGCAGTGCAGAAACCGCACTGGAAGCCCTGCCGGTCCAGGAACTGCTGCTGCATGGGGTGCAGGGCGGCGGCGGTTCCGGCGCCGGCGAGGCCCTCCACCGTGGTAACGGCCCGACCTTCAGCGCGGACCGCGGGGTAGATGCAGCTGTGCACGGGCACGCCGTCCACGTGGACGGTGCAGGCACCGCAGTCGCCGCCGTCGCAGCCTTTTTTCACGCCGAAGTTGCCCTGCTCCCGCAGGAACGTCCGCAGGCACTGCCCGGGTCTCGGGTCGGCCTGGGCGGCGGCGCCGTTGATCTCGATAGCCATGCTCAGGCCCCTTCCTGCGGCGGCCGGGCCGGCGCTGGTGTGCGACGAGGCGGCCAGAAGTCGCCGGACACGTGTGCTGCGGTCCCCGCCGGGACCGCCAGCTCGGCGCGGATTTCCTCGGCGAGCCGGTAGGTCATGTCCTTGCGCCAGGCCGGCAACCCGTGGACGTCGTCGTGATAGAGGTCGTCCGGGATGGCGGCGTCCAGCGCCGCGGAGAGTGCGGCGGGTGCGGGTACTGCCCTGGGGCCCGCAGCGTTTTCGCCTGCCTTGGCGGCAGCATCCCCCAGACGCAGCTGCACGGGGCGCTTGGTGGCGGCGGTGACGGTGAGGACCAGTCCGCCGTCGGCGTCGAGCCGGCCGATCAGCAGCACGCCGGACCGGCCCAGGTTGCTCAGCGACAAGCGGCGGAAGGCCACCCGCGAGGCAAGGGCCGACGCCGGAAGGTGGACACTGCGCAGCAGCTCCCCGGGTGCCAGGCAGTTGCGTCCGTCCCCCGTGACGAAGTCGAGCACAGGAACGGTGCGACGGGTGCCGCCCGGACCGAGCACGGTGGCCTCGCCGTCCAGTGCCACGCAGAGCGAGATCATGGGTCCGGCCGGCAGGGAGGTGCAGAGGTTGCCTCCCACGGTGGACATGTTCCAGACCTTGAATGACGCCACGAACGAGTCGCAGCACGGCCGGATCAGCTCCAGCGCAGGCCAGGGGCCCGCGTGCGTCCGGCCTGTTTCGCTGCCGGGCAGTGCATACAGCTCGGCGATGGTGCAGGTGGCCGCGAGCTCGATCCCGGCTTCGGACACGGTGACAGCCGGCCAGCCCGCGGAGCCGAGGTCGAGCAGCCGCCGGAGCGGTTCCGCGCCGAAAGCGAAGCTGCCGTAGGAAAACAGCACGGTGCCGCCGGCCAGCCAGGCGTCGCCGGCCTGCCAGTCGGCCGGATCCGTCGTGCGGACCACGGCCTCGATGGTGTTCATGTCCATTGGCATCTCCTGGTGCTGCGGGACTGCTGCTGCCGAGTGCTGCGGGGCTAGGCCTATCGGGGCGTTGATGCTGCGTGTCGTGGTGCTGCGGCGGTGGTGAGCACATTCTCGCCCCTCACCGCGGCCGGGGAAAGAACCGCCCGGCCCCGGTGCGCCGGAAATCGCTGCGGTTTCGGACCTTTGCGCACCGGATCCCCGTCGCGCCGGTCTGAATGCGTAGCGGAATCGGCACACCGTCCGCCGCACGCACCGTCCGCCGCACGCACCGGCCGCCGGGGCTAGTAGTCCGTCCGGGTCTTCAGCCTGTGCCAGGTGGTGAAGGGCTGCAGCACGGGCGGCGCTTCCGGACCGTCGAGCACCAGTTGGTGCACGCGCAGGACGGACTCGGGCCGGTTGTTCTCGAAGTACTCGTAGAACGCGGCGTCGTCGAATCCGACAGAAGCCGCGTCGTGGCGGTCGGCGGCGAAGACCACCCGGGTCACGCGGGCCCACAGGGCGGAGGCCAGGCACATGGGGCACGGTTCGCAGCTGCTGTAGAGCGTGGCTCCGCTGAGCACGAACCGGCCCAGTTCAGTGCAGGCCAGGCGGATCGCTGTGACCTCGGCGTGGGCGGTCGGATCGTTGGTGGCGGTGACGCGGTTGACGCCGTCGAACGATCTTCCGTCCGCGGTCACGATAATGGCACCGAAGGGCCCTCCGCGGTTCATCACGTTGGCCGTGGCAAGCTCGATGGACCGGACAAGATACGCCTGGTCGGTGACGATGACAGTCATGATGACACTCCCTGGTGCTGTGGAAGCCGGTACCACCTGTCGAAAAACGAAATGCCAGTTCCGCCGGTTACCAGGCTTCAACGCGTGCGATGACGGTTCAGTTGTGCCTGGTAGACAGCCTCCCGAGTCCGGGTGCTCGCCTTTGACACCAGCGAGACTAACAGCGCACCGCGGGCTGCGCCATGGTTTGGAAAAGAACAATTCTGCGACAAGGGATTCGTATTTCCACGTTTTACCGCGCCGCCGGATTTCGGTGTACACGGCAGCCCGGCCGGGTTAGCCTTGGGATAATTCGTGGCCGCGGCCACGTAACCTGGGAGCAGCAGGCAGGGTCGTAATGAGCTGGCGTCAATTGGCGTCGGCTCTTTTTTGTGGGTCGGCGGAGAAAGCAACAGACGCGTAATGCGCAGGAAATTTCTTTGTGGGATTTTCATTCCACCTACCGGAAGTTGGGAACCGCACATGAACAGCAGGATCATCCTCGGGCAGAACCAGTTCGGCAAGGCCGAAGTCCGCGTCGTCAAGATCACCCGCGACAGCGCGCGCCACGAAATCGAGGACCTCAACGTCACCTCGCAACTCCGCGGCGACTTTGCCGCAGCCCACCTCGCCGGGGATAACAGCCACGTGGTGGCAACGGATACCCAGAAAAACACCATCTACGCCTTCGCCCGGGACGGTATCGGTTCCCCGGAGGCCTTCCTGCTCCGGTTGGGCGAGCACTTCACGTCGAGCTTCGACTGGGTGTCCGGCGGCCGCTGGGAGGCGGAGTCCTACCGCTGGGACCGAATCCAGGCGCACGGCGCGGCCCACGATCATTCCTTCGTGCGCAGCGGCCAGGAAGTCCGGACCGCAGTGCTGGTCCGCGACGGCGCCGACCGGCACCTCATCTCTGGGCTCAAGGACCTCACTGTGCTGAAGTCCACGCAGTCAGGCTTCGCCGGCTTCCCGCGGGACAAGTACACCACCCTGCCCGAGACCGCCGACCGGATCCTCGCCACCGACGTCGCCGCCCGCTGGCGCTTCAAAACCGGGACGGATTTCAGTTCCCTCGATTTCAACAGGAGCTATGGCGACGTCAAGGCCCTTCTGCTGGAGGCCTTCACCGAGAAGTACTCCCATGCCCTGCAACAGACCCTGTTCGACATGGGCGCCAAGGTCCTGGAAGCACATACCGAGATCGATGAAATCCGGTTCTCAATGCCGAACAAGCACCACTTCCTGGTGGACCTTTCGCCGTACGGTCTCGACAACCCGAACGAGGTGTTCTTTGCCGCCGACCGCCCCTACGGCCTGATCGAGGCGACGGTCCAGCGCGAGGACGCCGTACCCGCCGAGGCCGCCTGGTCCGGCATCGCCGGCTTCTGCTAGGAACGGGCTCCGCCGCAGCACGGAGGAATCCCAATGGGTGGCATCCAAGGCCAGGGGCGCTAGTGTGTTCGCCATGGCCACCGCGCCGGAAAAGCGTCCCGGTCATCGCCTCACGCCTGATGGGCCGCACGGTTCGCGGCCTGATACACGGCCAGGTTCGAGGCATGAACCGCAGCACGATCACAGCCTAGGAAAGGACCACAATGGCTCTCACCATTTCAGCCCACAGCCCTGTTGACCGTGCGGAGGAAATCCTCACTCCGGAGGCCCTGGCGTTCATCGAGGAACTGCACCAGCGCTTCGCCGCCACCCGCGGGGAGCTGCTCAGGGCCCGGGCGGTTAAACGCGACGAAGTCGCCCGCACCGGCCGGCTCGATTTCCTGCCGGAGACCCGCGCCATCCGTGAGGACGACTGGAAGGTCGCGCCCGCTCCGGCAGCCCTCCAGGACCGCCGGGTGGAAATGACGGGCCCGGCCGCCCCGGCCAAGATGGCGATCAATGCCCTCAACTCCGGTGCGAAAATCTGGCTCGCTGACCTCGAGGACGCCAGCACCCCCACCTGGCCCAACGTGATCGAGTCGATCCTGAACCTCCGCGACGCCGCGGTCGGCACCCTGTCCTACACGTCCCCGGAGGGGAAGGAGTACCGGCTCCGGACCGATGCCCCGCTGGCGGTCGTCGTCGCACGCCCGCGCGGCTGGCACCTGGGCGAAAAGCATCTGCTGATCGACGGCGAACACACGGTCGGCGCCCTGGTGGACTTCGGCCTGCACTTCTTCCACACCGCGAGGCAGCTGGTGGAAAACGGCCAGGGCCCGTACTACTACCTGCCCAAAATGGAGAGCCACCTCGAGGCCCGTCTCTGGAACCAGGTCTTCGTCTTCGCGCAGGACTACCTCGGCCTCCCGCAAGGCACCATCCGGGCCACCGTCCTGATCGAGACCATCCCCGCCGCGTTCGAAATGGACGAAATCCTCTACGAGCTCCGCGACCACGCCGCCGGCCTGAACGCCGGACGCTGGGACTACCTGTTCAGCATCATCAAGTACTTCCGCGACGCCGGCCCAAGCTTTGTGCTGCCGGACCGAGCCACCGTGGCCATGACCGCGCCGTTCATGCGCGCCTACACCGAGCTGCTGGTCAAGACCTGCCACCACCGCGGTGCCTTCGCGATGGGCGGCATGGCGGCCGTCATTCCCAACCGACGCGAACCCGAGGTCACGGCCCAGGCCTTCGAGAAGGTCCGCGCGGACAAGACCCGGGAGGCAAACGACGGCTTTGACGGCTCCTGGGTGGCCCACCCGGACCTGGTCCCCGTCTGCCAGGAAGTCTTCGACGCCGTCCTGGGCGATCGGCCGAACCAGCTGGACCGGCAGCGCCCGGAGGTTTCGGTCACCGCGGACCAGCTCCTGGACATCGCCTCCGCCGGCGGCACGGTCACCGAGGCGGGCCTGCGCCTGAACCTCTACGTCGCCGTCGCCTACACCGCGGTGTGGATCTCGGGCAGCGGCGCCGTCGCCATCCACAACCTGATGGAGGACGCCGCGACGGCGGAGATCTCCCGCTCGCAGGTCTGGCAGCAGATCCGCAATCAGGTGGTCCTCGCCGACACCGGCCGGACCGTGACGCGCGAGCTGGTCTCCGCGATCCTGGCCGAGGAGACTGGGAAGCTCCGCGGCGAGGTGGGCGAGGAGGCTTTCGCAACGCACTACGCGCCCGCCAGCAAGCTCATCGGCGTCCTGTGCCTCTCCGAGGACTACACCGACTTCCTCACCACCCCGGCCTACGAACTGGTGGGCTGAGCCGTGGCCCTGCCGCCGTCGGGGTCCTTGACGGGCGCCGACCTGGGCAGGATCGATGCCCAGCTGGCGGCGACGGACCTGCTGCTGGCGCGGAACTATCCGGGCGACGACGGCACCCGGCAGCCCGTGCACACCGTTTATGTCCCGGCCGACCGGTTCACTCCGGGCTTCGCCGCCGACTGGGGTGCCCAGGCGCTGGCTGCCGCCGACGCCCACGGCGGCCTCGAACGGCTGGGCGCCCTGCTCGGCCAGGACGCCGCCCTGGCCGCCGCCGTCGCATCCCGGGTGGCCGCGAAGCTGGGCAGCGAGCCGATCGAGGATCTGCGGCTGGACTTTGAGGACGGCTACGGGAACCGGGGTGACGACGCAGAGGACGCCGACGCCGTCGCGGCTGCGGCCGCCGTCGCCGCTGCGGTGGCGGACGGCAGCGCCCCGCCGTTTATCGGGATCAGGTTCAAATCCTTCGAGGCGCCTACCCGGGCCCGCGGGCTGCGCACGCTGGATCTGTTCGTCTCCGGCCTGGCCGCCGCCGGCGAGCTCCCGGCAGGCCTGGTCCTGACGCTGCCGAAGGTCTCCACGGTGGCGCAGGTGCAGGCGATGGCGTTCGCCGTGTCCCGGCTGGAGGAACTGCACGCGTTGCCGGCCGGCCGGCTGCGGTTTGAGGTCCAGGTCGAAACGCCGCAGCTGATCCTGGGCCCGGACGGCACGTCACCGGTGGCGCAGCTGCCGCACACCGTCCCCGGGCGGATCAGCGCCCTGCACTACGGCACCTACGACTACTCGGCATCCCTGCAGATCGCCGCGGAATATCAGTCGATGGAACACCCGGTGGCGGACTACGCCAAGGAGGTGATGCAGCTGGCCGTCGCGGGCACCGGCATCCGGCTCTCCGACGGGTCCAGCAACGTCCTGCCCGTCGGCGACGCCGTGCTGGACGCCTGGCGGCTGCACGGCCGGCTGGTCCGACGCTCGCTGGAACGCGGCTACTACCAGGGCTGGGACCTGCACCCCGCCCAGCTGCCCAGCCGCTTCGCCGCCACCTACGCGTTCTACCGGCAGGGCCTCCCGGCCGCGGCCGCGAGGCTCCGCCATTACGTGGAGCGCACGGCGGGCGGCGTGCTGGACGAACCGGCCACGGCCAGGGCGCTGGCGGCCTTCATCCTGCGCGGCCTCCAGTGCGGCGCCGCGGACGCGGCGGAAGTCCACGAACTGACCGGCCTCGGCCTGCCCGGGCTGACCGTCCTGGCACACCCCCGGCTGGCACAGGCCGCCGATTCCGCAAACCACTGACCCCGTCCCTGACCTTTTCACAAAGGAACGCACCCATGAGCAACTACTTCTCCCCCGACGGCGGCCTGCCGCCGCAGACCCAGCTCCTCACCGACCGCGCCGTGGTCAAGGAAGCCTACACGGTCATCCCGAAGGGGGTGCTGCGCGACATCGTCACGTCCAACCTGCCCGGCTGGACGAGGACCCGCGCCTGGATCATCGCCCGGCCCATCGCCGGATTCGCCACCACTTTTTCGCAGCTGATTGTGGAGGTCGCCCCGGGCGGCGGCAGCCAGAAGCCTGAGGCGGAGGCCGGCGTCGAAGGCGTCATTTTCCTCACCAAGGGCGAGCTGACGTTGACGCTCGACGGCGACGTCCACCACCTGGAGGCTGGTGGCTACGCCTACCTCGCAGCGGGCTCGGACTGGAAGGTCTCCAACGATGCCGACGGTATCGGCCCTGGGGCCGGTGGCGCCGCAGGCGACACCGCAGACGATGCGGCCAGGGGCGACAGCGCGGGGGCTGCCAGTTTCCAATGGATCCGCAAGGCCTATGAGCCGCTTGCGGGGTATACGGCGAAGTCCTTCGTGACCCGGGACCAGGACGTCGAGCCGCGGCCCATGCCGGACACCAACGGCGTCTGGGCAACCACGCGTTTTGTGGACCCGGACGATCTGGCCCACGACATGCACGTCAACATCGTCACATTCCAGCCCGGCGGAACCATCCCGTTCGCCGAAACGCATGTGATGGAACACGGGCTCTTTGTCCTGGAGGGCAAAGCTGTCTACCGGCTCAACGACGACTGGGTGGAAGTCGAGGCCGGGGACTTCATGTGGCTCCGCGCCTTCTGCCCGCAGGCCTGCTACGCCGGCGGGCCCGGCCCGTTCCGCTACCTGCTCTACAAGGACGTCAACCGCCAGATCCGCCTCACCTGAGCAGTCTGCCTGCCGCAGGACGCCGGCCGACCGCCGAACCTGCTTGGCGGGGCTTGCTAGCCTGAGGGTGTGAAATACGAGTCCCTGTGGATTGGAATGCTCGTTGGCGCCGCCATCGGTTTTGCCGTCGGTGTGGCCACCGTCGACAAGCCGTTCACCGGCCTGTTCATCGGCCTTGCCGTCGGCGCGCTGGTGGGCCTGGCGGCCCGGAAGGACCCCACCAAGGGGTAAGTCCAGGACCAAGCCGCCCACACCCGGAAAGAATCCGCCATGACGTATTCCGTGAACTGCTCCATCCTGCTGACCGAATTGCCCCTGCTCGAGCGGCCCGCCGCGGCCAAAGCCGCCGGCTTCGACGCCGTCGAGTTCTGGTGGCCCTTCGCGTCGTCGGTTCCTGGCGACGCCGAGCTCACCCGCTTCGAGCGGGCGATCACCGATGCGGGTGTTCGGCTCGCCGCCCTCAACTTCAATGCCGGGAACATGCCCGCCGGAGACCGGGGCCTGGTGTCCTGGCCGGGCCGCAGCTCCGAGTTCAAGGACAACGTCGACGTCGTGGCCGGCATCGGCGGACGGCTCGGCTGCACGTTCTTCAACGCCCTCTACGGCAACCGGCAGGACGGGCACACCCCGGAGTCCCAGGATGAACTGGCGGTCGCCAACCTCGCGGCCGCGGCTGCCGGCGTGGCCGGCATTGGCGGCACCGTACTGATCGAACCGGTCAGCGGTGCCCCGCGGTACCCGCTGCTTACGGCCGAGGACGCCCTCCGGACCATCTCCCGCGTGGAGGAGGAAACGGGGACGGAGAACATCAAGTTCCTCGCCGACTTCTATCACCTCTCCGTCAACGGCGGCGATGTGGCAGCGGTCATCGAAAAGCACGCCCCCGACTTCGGCCACATCCAGATCGCCGACAGCCCGGGCCGCGGTGCTCCCGGAACCGGCGGGCTGCCCCTTGGCGAATGGATCGCGCACAGCCGCCGACTCGGCTACGCGGGCTACATCGCGCTTGAGTACAAGGCACCCGCGGCGACCGCCTTCGACTGGATCACCCGCGAGCGCCTGCCCGCCTGACCGCCCTTGTGACGGCACCGCACCGGTGCGCCAGCCCAGGCAACAGGCAGCAGGCATCGGCCCGCACCGTTGCTCACGTCCGCCGGCCGCCGGGCCTGCCCCGACTGCGGTCCGGGGGCACGTTGCCGCGGACACGCCGGGCGCCAGCCTGATTTTCGACGTCGACGCCCGCAAAGTGCCCCTCGACGGTCCACCGCCCGTCAGTTCACCGCCGCGGACCGGCGTCGACGGGTCACGGCTGCGCACCGGCGTGGCGACCTCGTCAAATCAGATGTCCTCGCGGCGCATACTTTGACGGAGCCCGAAAGCAAGGTAGACACATCTATAGCGGAAACGGCACCGCTAGGGACCGGGCAGTATCTCGGCCCGGCAGCGCGGACCCCGGCTGCAGAACCGCAGCGGAAAGCAAGGAGCCTGAATGCCTGAAGAGACCTTCGACCTTGTCATCCGGGGCCGGCGCGTCCTGACGCCGGACGGGATCGCGCCGCGCGAGATGGGGGTGCGCGGCGGCAAGATCGTTGCCCTCGAACCGCTCGGCAGCGGGCTCTCCGGTGCCGGGGTCATTGAACTCGCGGACGATGAAACCCTGGTTCCCGGGCTCGTGGACACCCACGTCCACGTCAACGAACCGGGCCGCACCGACTGGGAGGGCTTCGCCTCGGCAACCCGGGCCGCGGCGGCCGGCGGCGTGACCACCATCATCGACATGCCGCTCAACAGCATCCCGCCCACCACGACGGTGGAAGCCCTCAAACTTAAACGCGAGGTCGCCGAGGACCAGGCGTTCGTTGACGTGGGATTCTGGGGCGGCGCCGTTCCCGGCAACAAGGCGGATCTCCGCCCGCTGCACGACGAGGGCGTCTTCGGCTTCAAGTGTTTCCTGCTGCACTCCGGCGTCGACGAGTTCCCCCAGCTGGACGCCGAGGAGCTGGAAGAGGACCTGGCCGAACTCCAGTCCTTCGACGCGCTGATGATCGTCCACGCCGAGGACCCCCGCGCGATCGACCGGGCGCCGCACGCGGCCGGTGCCGAGTACGCCAAATTCCTGGCGTCCCGGCCGCGCGGCGCCGAAAACAAGGCGATCGCCGAGGTCATCGAACGCGCCCGCTGGACCGGTGCCCGCGCCCACATCCTGCACCTGTCATCCTCTGACGCCCTGCCCATGATCGCCAGCGCCAGGCGCGACGGCGTCCGGCTCACCGTGGAGACGTGCCCGCACTATCTCACCCTGATGGCCGAGGAAATCCCCGACGGGGCCACGGCCTTCAAATGCTGCCCGCCCATCCGGGAGGCCTCCAACCGGGAACTGCTCTGGCAGGGCCTCCAGGACGGCACCATCGACTGCATCGTCTCCGACCATTCGCCCAGCACCCTGGACCTCAAGGACCTGGAACACGGCGACTTCGCCGTGGCCTGGGGCGGCGTCTCCTCGCTCCAGCTCGGCCTGTCGCTGATCTGGACTGAGGCACGCCAGCGCGGCATCGCGCTGGAGCAGGTGGTGTCCTGGATGGCCCGGAAGCCCGCCGAACTGGCCCGGCTGACTAATAAGGGCCGGCTCGCGCCGGGGTTCGACGCCGACTTCGCCATCTTCGCGCCCGACGAGGCCTACGTGGTGGACGCGGCCAGGCTCAAGCATAAGAACCCCATTACCCCCTACGACGGCAAAACCCTCTCCGGCGTCGTCCGCAGAACCTTCCTGCGCGGGCAGGAGATCGACGGCCGCACACCGCACGGCAGACTGCTCCGCCTCGGCGCAAGCTGAGGGACCGGTGGAAGCTGAGGGCCCCGGTGGAATACAGCATCCGACCCAGTGGTTGTGCAACGGAAGACGGCCATACCCGTAGCTAAATTCCGACGAACCCGAAGGATCCCCATGAGCCTCAACCCCACCATCAAGCTCCAACCCGGAACCCCCGCCCCGGACTTCACCCTCCCGGACGCAACCGGCCACAAGGTTTCGCTGGCCGATTACCGCGGCAAGAACGTGATTGTGTACTTCTACCCGAAGGCAGCAACCCCGGGCTGCACGACCGAGGCCTGCGATTTCCGCGACAGCTTGGCCTCCCTGCAGGGCTCCGGCTACGAGGTGCTGGGCATCTCCCCCGACGCCACCGAGGCGCTGGCCCGGTTCAGCGGCGACTTCTCGCTGTCCTTCCCGCTGCTTGCCGATGAGGACCACGCCGTGGCGCTGGCCTACGGCGCCTGGGGCGAGAAACTGGTCAACGGCGAAGTCACCGAAGCGATCGTCCGCTCCACCGTGGTCCTGGACCCCGAGGGCAAGGTCAAGCTGGCGCAGTACCAGGTGAAGGCGCAGGGACACGTCGCCGCGCTGAAGGAAACACTGGGCGTCTAGGCCGCTGCATTTCCGCGGCGGTTTCGGTCGCACGCGCCCCGGATCCCCGGCGCGCAGGTCGGAAACCGCCGCGAAAACTGGCTACCCCCAGATCCCCCGGCGCGCCGGTCCGAAAGCGCCGCGAAAACCGGCTACACCCGCGTCCCCGCCACGATGGTGGCCGTGGAGCGGAGCCGGATGGCGCCGTCGTGTTCGTAGCGGCCCAGCAGCGCGAAGACGTCGGAGCGGATCAGCTCCCGGGATTCCCGGTCTGCCGCCGCCAGTCCGACACCCACGGTGGTCGCGATCTCGGTCATGAAATCCCAGTAGAGCTCCGGTGTCGCGTGGACCAGGTCCGTGCTGACCTTACGCTCGCTCACCTCAACGAGTCCGGCCTCCCGGAAGACCCGGGCCATGTACCCCGGCGCGGCGCACCGGAACAGGCCTGGTGCGCCCGTCTTCGGCACCGGCAGCTCAGTATGGCGGGCTATCGTCCCGAGAATCAGGGTGGCCCAAGGGTTCTCGGCGGCCCGGCCCCAGACGGCGGCGCTGATCCGGGCGCCCGGCTTGGCCACGCGCGTCATTTCCTCCACCGCGGTGGACACCCGGGGAAAGAACATAAAACCGAAGCGGCAGAGGACCGCATCGAAAACCGCGTCATCGAAGGGCAGCTTGGCGGCGTAGCCGACGGTGGTGTGCACGTTTGCCAGCCCGCGGGCAACGGCCTTCTCGGCCGCGACCCGCAACATTCCTTCGGAGATGTCCAGCAAGGTAACGCTGCCGCGCGGCACGAGCGCGGCGGCCGTGAGACCCGGTTCGCCGGTTCCGGCTGCGACGTCGAGGACGGCGGCGTCCGGGCGCAACCGAGCCTCCTCGATGACCGCATCGCCAAAGGGGGCGTGCCAGCCGAGGACTTCTGCATCCCACTTCCGCCATCCAGTGGAGAACTCATCCCAGGTGGTGCGCTGCTGGTCCCTGATCCAGTCTGCCGAGGCTGACATGGCCGCTCCTTGGCTGTTCCGTGCCCTCCCCCCACTAGTTTGCTCCCACCGCCGCGGCGGTAGCAATGGTTGCCGGGGCAGTAGGCTTAACGGCATGTCTACCCCCGAAAACCCCGGCACCGCTGGCGAGCAGCACGTCCCCGAACGGCGCGACGTCACCGTACGCCGGGCGCCGAAATACGTGCCGTTCCTCGTCCTGGGCGGGCTCCTGGGCTTCGGCGTGGCGGCCTTCCTCGCCTACGGCCTCCCGGGCGACGAAAGCTACGACGCAAGCACCGTGTTCGGGTTCTTTATAATCCTGTGCGGTGCGGGCGGTGTGATTCTGGGTGGCCTGGCGGCGCTCATTCTGGACCGTCTGAGCGTCCGCCGGGCCAAGCGCGCCGTCGTCGAATCTGTCCCGGACTCCGTCCCGGACTCCGGCGACCAGCACGGGGCCTGAGCGGGCCGCAGGTCATAAACCGGCCGCCGGGAAAGTCCTAGCCCACAACGTGAGATAATCGACCAGTGGCACGCGGCGATGGAAAACTTTCTCATGACCTTCTCTCTGGCGAAAAAGGCCCTCAGGACGCATGTGGCGTCTTTGGGGTCTGGGCTCCCGGCGAAGAGGTTGCAAAACTCACCTATTACGGGCTGTATGCACTGCAGCACCGCGGTCAGGAGTCGGCTGGTATTGCTACCAGCGACGGCAAGCGGATCAACGTCTATAAGGACATGGGGCTCGTATCCCAGGTCTTCGACGAGACAACGCTAAATACCCTGACCGGGCACCTGGCCGTTGGCCACTGCCGCTACTCGACCACCGGCGCCAGCCACTGGGCCAACGCGCAGCCGACCCTGGGCGCGACGGCGACCGGCACCGTGGCGCTGGCCCACAACGGCAACCTGACTAACACCGCCGAGCTCAAGGCCATGATCGTGGACCGCAACGGCGGCCAGCTCACCGGCGAAATGAAACAGGGCAACACCTCGGACACCGCCCTGGTCACCGCCCTGCTGGAGGGCGAAGAGGGCAAGTCGCTGGAACAGACCGCGATGGACCTGCTGCCCAAGATCAAGGGCGGCTTTTGCTTCGTCTTCATGGATGAGGGCACCCTCTACGCGGCCCGCGACACGTACGGCATCCGCCCGCTCTGCCTGGGCCGGCTGGAACGCGGCTGGGTGGTTGCCTCCGAGCAGTCCGCCCTCGCCACCGTCGGCGCTAGCTTCATCCGCGAAATCGAGCCCGGCGAGTTCATCGCGATCGACGAGGACGGCGTCCGTTCCCAGCGCTTCGCCGAGGCGACGCCAGCCGGCTGCGTCTTCGAGTACGTCTACCTCGCCCGCCCGGACGCCTCCATCGCCGGCCGCTCCGTGTACGAGTCCCGCGTGGAAATGGGCCGCCAGCTGGCCCGCGAAAACACCCAGGAAGCGGACATCGTCATCCCGGTCCCGGAATCCGGCACCCCCGCGGCCGTGGGCTACGCCGAGGAATCCGGCATCCCGTTCGCCCACGGCTTCGTCAAAAACGCCTACGTGGGCCGGACGTTCATCCAGCCCTCGCAGACCCTGCGCCAGCTCGGCATCCGGCTCAAGCTCAACGCCCTCGAATCCGTGATCCGAGGCAAGCGTGTGGTGGTCGTCGACGACTCGATCGTCCGCGGCAACACCCAGCGCGCGATCGTGCGGATGCTCCGCGAAGCCGGCGCCAAGTCCGTGCACATCAAGATTTCCTCCCCGCCGGTCAAGTGGCCGTGCTTCTACGGCATCGACTTCGCCTCCCGGGCCGAACTGATCGCCAACGGCGCCACCGTCGAGGAGATCACCCAGGCCATCGGCGCCGACTCGCTGGCCTACATCTCCGAAGAAGGCATGATCGGCGCCACCCAGCAGCCGCGCGAACGCCTGTGCACCGCCTGCTTCACCGGCAAGTACCCGATCGAACTGCCGGGCGCCGACAAGCTGGGCAAGAACCTGCTCGAGCGCACGGATCTGGGAGGCCTCCCCGCGACTGCCGGCGCCGCGGCCCCGCTCGCGGCTGCCCCGGCCGCCGCTGTCCTTGCCGGCCCCGCCGGGGACGCCCCCGACGTCGACCCCGGCACCACCCTGGCTGACGACCCGGCGGACAAAGTCGGTGCCACCGGCTGTGACCCGGGTCCGGACGCTGAATTCGAAGAACTGCTCACCGATGCCGATCGTATTGATCGCCCCATCGCTGCCGACAAGAAAGAGCCCGTATGACTTCCGCCTCCCCGGCCGCTGACATGAACGCCGCCCAGAACACCGTCGGCATCACCTACGCCTCCGCCGGCGTCGACGTCGAAGCGGGCGACCGCGCCGTCGAACTCATGAAGGATGCCGTCAAGGCCACCCACAACTCCTCGGTGATCGGCGGCGTCGGCGGCTTCGCGGGACTGTACGACGTCTCGAAGCTGCTCACCTACAAGCGCCCGCTGCTGGCCACCTCCACCGACGGCGTCGGTACCAAGGTCGCCATCGCGCAGGCCATGGACATCCACGACACCATCGGTTTCGACCTGGTCGGCATGGTGGTCGATGACATCGTGGTGGTGGGCGCGGAGCCGCTGTTCATGACCGACTACATCGCCTGCGGCAAGGTGGTCCCGGAGCGGATCGCGGACATCGTCCGGGGCATCGCTGCCGCCTGCTCCGTGGCCGGCACCGCCCTGGTGGGCGGCGAGACCGCCGAGCACCCCGGTCTGCTGGGCGAACACGAGTACGACGTCGCGGGCGCCGCCACCGGTGTTGTCGAAGCCGCCGACCTGCTGGGCCCGGACCGTGTCCGCGCCGGCGACGTGGTGATCGGCATGGCTTCCTCCGGGCTGCACTCCAACGGCTACTCCCTGGTCCGCCGCGTCATCAACCACGCCGGCTGGGCCCTGGACCGCCACGTCTCCGAGTTCAGCCGCACGCTGGGCGAGGAACTCCTGGAACCGACCCGCGTCTACGCCGCCGACTGCCTGGACCTGGCCCGCACCTTCCCGGTGAACGGCGCCGCCGGCGGCCGGGCCGTGCACGGCTTCAGCCACGTGACCGGCGGCGGCCTCGCCGCCAACCTGGCCCGGGTCCTGCCGCAGGGCCTGATCGCCACCGTGGACCGCGCCACCTGGCAGCTCCCGGCCATCTTCCGGCTCGTCGCCGAACTGGGCAACGTGCCGCTGGCCGACCTGGAGCGCACCCTGAACCTGGGCGTGGGCATGGTCGCGATCGTCTCCCCCGAGGCAGCCGACGCCGCCGTGGACCGCCTGAACGAACGCGGGCTGCCGGCCTGGGTCATGGGTACGGTGGAGGAAAACTCCGACTCGATCATCAAGACCGGCCCGGACTACGTGCAGGGCGCCAAGGGCGTCGACGGCGGTGCCGTCCGGCTGGTCAACGCCTACGCCTGACCCCTCCCGCAACCCTCATCGAGTGCCCCATAAGTGCCGTTTTGAAGCGTCAAAACGGCGCTTGTGGAGCACTCGATCTGTGTTTCAGCCGGCTTAGACCTCCAGCACGCTGAAGACGCCGCCCTGCGGGTCCTCGAGGGTGGCGATAGTGCCGGCTTCCTCGTCCTCGTCCGGTTCAATCAGCACGGTACCACCGGCAGCCACCGCGGCCGCGACCGCGTCGGCGACGCTGGACACCCCGAAGTACACCTGCCATCCCGGCTTGAGTGTGTCTTCGGCCTCCCCGGGGACCGACGCGATCCCGGCCACTTCCGCGCCGTCCACCACCAGCGTGGTGTATTTTCCGCCGTCGTCCTGCGGGTATTCCGTCACGTCGTGCCCGAAGAGCTGCTGGAAGAACCCGACGGCGGCCTGCGGGTCGGGTGTCAGCAGTTCCGCCCACGCCAGGGACCCGGGTTCCCCGCTGCGGGCAGTGCCGAAGTGGCTTCCGGCCTGCCAGGCGCCGGTGGTACCGCCTCCGGGCGGGGCAAAGAAGACCATCACTCCGGTGCCGGCCACGTCCTCCGGGCCGAATTCCAGGGTGCCGCCGGCGTCCGCCAGGCTCCCGGCCAGCCCTTCGGCGTCGGCGGAGGCGAGGTAGACGTTCCACTGCCCGGGCGCTCTGGCGGCCGTCTGCTGCGGATTCTGCGGCGCGATCACGGTGACCAGGTCCGCACCCAGGAAGGCCTGCGCGTAGCTTCCTCCGTCCGGGGTGGGCAGGTCCTCGTAGCGCCAGCCGAAGATGGCGGAGTAGAAGGTCTTGGCCGCCCCGACGTCGCTGGTCTGGAGGTCCGTCCAGCAGACCTCCCCTTCGGTGAACCCCGTGCGCGTGGTCATGGCCATCCCTCCGGAAAGTTGGTGCGGGCCGGTGAATCCGGCAGCTTCAACCTAGCCTGAGGGTCCGGCCGGGACAACTGCGGTCGGCCTGATCTCCGGACGGACTGGACAGCTGCGGGTGATTGGCCGGGCGGTGATCCGCGGGCAGCAAAAAACCCGCCGTCCACGCCCGAATCGGGAGCGGCCGGCGGGCCTGAAATCATGTGGTCGGCAATCCGCTAACGGAAGAACATGCCGGGAAGAAGTCCGACTAACCTATCCGACGGGAATTAACCTCGTCGTCGTCCTCTTCCACATCGTCCGCGTACTTGTCCACATAAGCCGAATAATCTGGCTCAACCGGCTCGCTCGAGAAACGGCTCGGTGCACGAAGCTCAGAACTCTTGAGCTCACGCTGAAGCGCAGTGTAGTCAGTGTTCGGGGAGTAATACTTGATGTCCCGAGCCTGCTTGGTAGCTTTTGCCTTTTGACGGCCGCGCCCCATGGCGTGACCCCCTTTTGTACTCGGACCGGAGGTGGTCACCATTGGCGTTAGTGAGGCCCCGGAATGTTTGGTCAATTTGTCGTACACCTAGATTACATGCTTTCAGCGGTAACTGCTCCCTGGGACGGCCGCTGTGGGCAGAGTCGCACGCGGCACTGCCCGGGACGGCGTCGCCGCGGCGTGCGGCCCGCCCGGCATCTTCGATAGAGTTCCGTAGTGGACCCCCGGAAAAGGGTCCCTCCGGCGGGCGCTCAGCCGCGGAAAAATGCACGGAAGTGGTGAAGTCCCAGTGACCGAAGAGAACGAGAGGCCCGGCGGTACCCGCTGGCCCGGGGTTCGCCCTGCCGGCGGATCCGGCGAGCGGTCCGCCCCGGCAGGACGGCCCGTTGAGCCGCCTGCCGTCCCGCCGAAACCTTCGACGCCGCCGACGTCCGCGACGCCGGTTGTGCCGTCGGCCGCCCCGTCCACCCCGACTACACCGACTACACCGACTACACCGACTACACCGACTACACCGACTACACCGGCCAAGCCTGCCACGCCGGTCACCCCAGCCGCCCCGCGGCCTGTTCGCCCGTCCATCCCTCCCGTTGTCCGGCCCGACGCCGCGCAGCCCGGCACCCGCGAGCGTCGAGGCGGCCGAGCCACAGCGGGGGCCGCCACGGGTGCCGCCGGCGTTGCCCTGGCGGGGGCCACGAAGGCAGCTTCCGAAAAGGCCTCGCAGCTTGGCGGTCTGGTCCGCCGCCAGACACCTACCAGAATCATCGGCGCCGTCGCCGGCGTCGTCGTAATGGGTCTACTGATCTGGTGGTTGACGTCGTTGGGCGGTGGCAGCACCACGCAGCCTGCCGCGAACGCCTCCCCCGCTGCCGCCGCGCCGGCGTCCGCTCCCGCGAGCCGCGGGCCGCTACCGCTGGAGGGCGTCGGCCCACTGGACTTCCAGCTCGGCGACTGCTTCAAGGATTTTGACCCGGAGGCGCCGCAGTCCACCATCGTGGATTGCACCGCAGGGCACTCGGCGCAGCTGATAGCGATCGAAAGCTACGCCGCGGCCGACTCGTACCCCGGCCGGGATCCACTCAAAGAGAAGGCCCTGGACGTGTGCAAAGGAGCGCCGCTGACGGACAAGTCCGCAGACTACGTGCTGAGCTACAAGCTCGCCTACCCGAGCTCCTCGAGCTGGGATAACGGCGACCGCCGGGTGGACTGCTACGTCACCGCGGACACCGGTAACGTCATCATGGAATCGCTGGTTTCGTAGGACGTGCCGGCGAGCCCTCGGATTTCTGCACCAAAGAAACTGCCAGCCGGACAATCGTCCGGCTGGCAGTTTCGTATTTGACGTGGGGCCCCTTACCCCTTGCGGCTGACGGAAAGCCCGCTGCCGGTAGCGGCGCCGCCGTCGGGCCGGTCCGTCGCCGGCGCGCCGCCCATGGTGAGTTCCGTGAGGTCCGGGGCGGTGTCCACGAGCACGGTGTCGCCGTCCACGATTTCGCCGGCCAGGATGGCCTTGGCCAGCCGGTCGCCGATTTCGCGCTGCACCAGCCGGCGCAGCGGCCGGGCGCCGTAGGCGGGGTCGAATCCGGTCAGCGCGAGCCAGGCTCGGGCACCCTCAGTCACCTCCAGGTTGAGCCGGCGGCCCTTCAGCCGTTCGCCCAGCTCCTTGACCTGCAGTTCCACGATCCGGGACAGCTCCTCGACGCTCAGCGGGTCGAACAACACCACTTCATCGAGCCGGTTCAGGAACTCCGGCTTGAAGGACGCGTGCACGGTGGCCATCACGGCTTCACGCTTGGCGTTCGCGTCCAGCAGCGGGTCCACCAGGAACTGGCTGCCCAGGTTGGAGGTCAGGACCAGGATCACGTTGCGGAAGTCCACCGTGCGGCCCTGGCCGTCGGTGAGCCGGCCGTCGTCGAGCACCTGCAGGAGGATGTCGAAGACCTCGGGGTGGGCCTTCTCGACCTCGTCGAGCAGCAACACGGAGTACGGGCGGCGGCGGACGGCCTCGGTGAGCTGGCCGCCTTCCTCGTAGCCCACGTAGCCGGGAGGGGCACCGACGAGGCGGGCCACGGAGTGCTTCTCCGAGTATTCGGACATGTCGATCCGGACCATGGCCCGTTCGTCGTCGAACAGGAAGTCCGCCAGAGCCTTCGCCAACTCGGTCTTGCCGACGCCCGTGGGGCCGAGGAACAGGAAGGAGCCGGTGGGCCGGTTGGGGTCGCTGATCCCGGCCCGGGCGCGGCGGACGGCGTCGGACACCGCGGTGACAGCCTTGCTCTGGCCGATCAGCCGCTGGCCCAACACCTGCTCCATTTCCAGCAGCTTCTGGCTCTCGCCCTGCAGCATGCGGCCGGCGGGGATGCCGGTCCAGGCCGAAATTACTTCGGCGATGTCGTCGGCGGTCACCTGGTCGGCCACCATCTGCCCGGACTTGTCCGACACCGCTGCCTCTGCCGCGGCGGCAGCATTCAGTTCCCGCTCCAGGGCGGGGATTTCGCCGTAGAGCAGCCGTGATGCCTTGTCCAGATCGCCTTCTCGTTCAGCCTTTTCCTCTTGGGACCGCAGTTCATCAAGCTTTGCGCGGAGGTCGCCCGCCCGGTTCAGGCCGGCTTTTTCGGTTTCCCAACGGGCGTTGAGGGCCGCCAGCTCTTCCTTCTTGTCCGCCATGTCCGCGCGAAGGGCGGCCAGGCGCTCCACCGACGCGGGATCGCTCTCGCCGGTCAGGGCCAGCTCCTCCATGGTCAGGCGGTCCACCTGGCGGCGGAGCTGGTCGATTTCCTCCGGGGCGGAATCGATTTCCATCCGCAGCCGGGACGCCGCCTCGTCCACGAGGTCGATCGCTTTGTCCGGCAGCTGGCGGCCGGAGATATAGCGGTTGGAGAGGGTGGCGGCGGCGACGAGGGCCGAGTCCGAGATGGAGACTTTATGGTGCGCCTCGTAGCGCTCCTTCAGTCCGCGCAGGATGCCGATCGTGTCCTCCACGCTCGGCTCCCCGACGAAGACCTGCTGGAAGCGGCGTTCCAGCGCGGGATCCTTCTCGATATTTTCGCGGAACTCATCCAGCGTCGTCGCGCCGATCAGCCGGAGCTCGCCGCGGGCCAGCATCGGCTTGAGCATATTTCCGGCATCCATGGAGCTGTCCCCGCTGGCGCCGGCCCCGACGACGGTGTGGATTTCATCGATAAAGGTGACGATCTGGCCTTCGGAGCTCTTGATTTCCGCGAGGACTGCCTTGAGCCGCTCTTCGAATTCGCCGCGGTATTTGGCGCCAGCCACCATGGAGGCCAGATCCAGGGCGATAAGGGTCTTGCCGCGGAGGCTCTCGGGGACGTCGTTGGCGACAATCCGCTGGGCAAGTCCTTCCACGACGGCGGTCTTGCCAACGCCGGGCTCGCCGATGATGACCGGGTTGTTCTTGGTCCGGCGGCTCAGCACCTGGATGATGCGGCGGATCTCGGCGTCCCGGCCGATGACCGGGTCCAGCTTTCCGGAGCGGGCCATCGCGGTGAGGTCGGTGCCGTACTTCTCCAGTGACTGGAAGGAGTTTTCGGGGTCCGCGTTGTCGACCTTGCGGTCGCCGCGGACACCCGGCAGGGCGGCGAGCAGGGCCTCGTGCGAGGCGCCGGATTCGCGCATCAGCTTGCCGACGGCGTCGCTTCCGGACGCGAGGCCCAGCAGCAGGTGTTCGGTGGAGACGTAGCTGTCGCCGAGCCGCTCGGCCTCATTCTGGGCGTTTTTGAGTGCCTGGAGCGCGGTGCGGGACATCTGTGGCTGCTGCACCGAAGTGCCTGAAGTGGCCGGGAGGGCCTTGATGGCGGTGCTGGCCTGGACGCTGACGGAATCCGGGTCCGCCCCCGTGGCACGAAGGAGCGCTACGGCGACGCCCTCGCGCTGGTCCATGAGCGCCTTGAGCAGATGGGCAGGCTCGAGCTGGGGGTTGCCCGCCGTCGAGGCGTTCATGGCGGCAGCCGCAAGCGCCTCCTGGCTCTTGGTGGTGAATTTGGCGTCCAAAGAGAGCTCCTTCCGGGAACATGCTGATACTAAAGTTGAGTCTACTCCGCTCAACTTTGCAGGTGGGCCCTTTGGCTCCATGTTTGCCGACAGCGAAACGGCTGTCTAGGGCCGGAGTCCCCGCGGCGGCCGGCGCATCCCCCCGGGGACATGCCCTCCGCTCGCGCGGGCGCGGTGGCGGCGCGAGGCTGGACATGCCCTCCGCTCCCGTGGAGCACTGGACATAGTCCAAATATGCCCACTGCGCAGGCCCAGGACTGGACATGTCCCCCGGGGGCCGGGGGCGGGGCCCAGGACTGGACATGTCCCCCGGGGGGTGGGGCGCAGGAGTGGACATGTCCCGTTAAACCCATTCGACGGTCGGCCCCCCCAAGGAGCCGACCGTCGAATGATGGGTGCCGGTCCGATGTCGGCGGACCAACTCCACGAAGCGGTCGGGAGACCGCTCCTGCAGGGAATTTAGCTGTTCGTGCATCATGTCACACATATGACAAATCTGTCACGCGCTCTCGCAATGTTTCCCGTGGGTAGTCTTTGATCATGAACGAGACAGCGGCAGCGCAGCACCCCACCACCCGATCCGTCTTTCTGGACAAGGAGCACCCGGCCGCCTGGCGCGCCCTCAACGGGCTGGGCCTGAAAGCGAAAGAGGCCGCGGAAGAGGCCGGCATTGACCGGACCTTGATCGAACTGCTGAATGTCCGCATCTCGCAGATCAACGGCTGCGCGTACTGCCTGGACCTGCACGTGGGGGACGCCGTAAAGAATGGTGAAACCGCCCAGCGTCTGGCCGTTCTCCCGGCCTGGCGGGACACCGACCTTTTCACCGAAAAGGAACGAGCCGCCCTGACCCTGGCCGAGGCCATCACCAACATCTCGGACGCCACCGCCCGCGAGCACGAGGGTGCCGCAGCCCGGAGGCACCTCACGGACGGTGAATTCTCGGCCGTCAGCTGGCTGGTGATCACCATGAACGCTTTCAACCGCGTTTCCATCGTCAGCCAGCACCCGGTCCGCAAGGACCGCGGCTAGCCCGCCCGGCCCGGCCCTGCACCCCTGACGCCGTCACGCCGGGTAGATCGACACCGCCGCCGCCTTGACCACGAAGTAGACCTCCAGGCCGGGAACCAGGCCGAGGTCGGCGGAGGCGGCCGGGGTGACGTCCGCGGACAGCTCGCCGGCCCGGACCCGGATCTGGTCCCCGTGCGGCTCGAGGTCGGTCACCCTGACACGGAAAGAGTTCCGCGGGCTGCCATGCGCCTCGCTCAGGAACACCGACACGGCCGACGGCGGGAAAGCGGCCACGCCCGCCTGACCGGCGAGCAACGGGGCGTCATGCTGGCCGGCGAACTCAAGACCCTCGGCGGACCGGATCCCGGCCGACGTCGCGGTCCCCGACACCAGGTTCAGGCCGGCCAGCCCGGCGGCGAAGCGGCTGCGCGGCCGCCGGAGGACGTCACGGGTGGGTCCGTCCTCGGTGATCCGGCCCTCCTCCATGACGATCACCCGGTCCGCGAGCATGTAGGCGTCCAGCACGTCATGCGTGACGATGATGGCACGCCGCCCGGCCAGGACCCGCTTGAGCAGCCGGCGCAGCAGGGGGGCCGCATGGATGTCCAGCGCGGACAGCGGCTCGTCCAGCAGCAGGACGTCCGGGTTCACGGCCAGGGCACGCGCGGCCGCGACGCGCTGCGACTGCCCGCCGGACAGCTCCCCCGGCCGCCGCTCGGCGAGGTCCGCGGCGTCGACCTCGGCCAGCCAATGCCGGGCGGACTCCCGCGCTTCCCGTCGGGGAACCCCCGCGCTCCGGGGCCCAAAGGCAACGTTTTCCAGTGCGCTCAGGTGCGGAAACAGCAGCGGATCCTGGGCCAGCAGGGCGGTTCCGCGGCGGTGCGGCGCGGTCCAGCTGTGCACGCCTGCGCCAAGTTCGAACAGGATCCGGCCGTTCACCTCGGAGCGGCCGGTGTCCGGGCGGAGCAGGCCCGCGATCACGGCGAGCAAGGTGGATTTTCCGGCGCCGTTCGGGCCGAGAACGGCGACCGTCTCGCCGGGCGCCAGGCTCAGCGACACCTCGAAGCGGCGGTCGGCGAGGGAGGCGTCGAAAGTGAACGTCATGACGGCGCCCGTTCGGGCGTGCCGGCCCGGGCCTTACTGCGGGCGGGACTGCCCGGCCCGGGTCCCCGGTAGGACAGTCCGACGACGACGACGGCGACCACGACCAGCAGCAGGGAGAGCGCGACGGCGGCGTCGGCGTCGGTCTCGCGCTGCAGGTAGATTTCCAGCGGCAGCGTGCGCGTGACGCCCTGCAGGCTTCCGGCGAAGGTGAGGGTGGCGCCGAATTCGCCGAGGCTTCTGGCAAAGGACAGCACCGCCCCGGACGCGAGCCCGGGCAAGACCAGCGGCAGCGTGACCCGGCGCAGCACGGTGCTGGGCCTCGCGCCGAGCGTTGCCGCGACAGCTTCGTACCGGCTTCCGGCCGAGCGCAGAGCCCCTTCCAGGCTGACCACGAGGAACGGCAAGGCCACGAAGGTCTGGGCGAGCACCACCGCCGTCGTTGAAAACGCGATCTGGATCCCGGCGATCTCGAGGGTCCGGCCCAGCAGGCCCTGGCGGCCGAACGCGTAGAGCAGCGCGATGCCGCCCACTACCGGGGGCAGCACCAGCGGCAGCAGGACGAGGGAACGCAGCAGCCGCTGGCCCGGGAAGTCGGCGCGGGCCAGCACCAGCGCCAGCGGCACTCCGAACAGCACACACAGCGCGGTGCTCGCAGCGGCGGTGCGCAGGCTCAGGCCCAGGGCCGTGAGGGAGGATTCGGAGGTGACCAGCGGGATGAATTGCGGCCAGTTGACCCGGGAAACCATGGCCGCGAGCGGCAGCAGCACCAGCAGCGCCCCGACGGCGGCCACGCCCATGACCCAGCGCGGGACGCCGTGGTAGGCACTGCGACTCCGGTGCATCATGGGTTTCCGGGGGTTCCGAAGCCGGCGCCGCTGAGGAGCTGCCGGCCTGCGGGGCCCGTGACCGCCGCAATGAAGGCGGCCGAGAGGTCCTTGTTCCTGCTGGTCCGCAGCGCGGCGATCGGATAGGTGTTTACTGCCGTCGCGGACTCGGCGAAGGGGATCTCCTTCACCTTGCCGCCGGCGGCCAGAACGTCCGTGACGTAGACCAGCCCGGCGTCGGCCTCGCCGGAAACGACCTTGCCCAGGACATCGGTGACGGACGATTCCTCACTCACCGGCGTCAGCGTGATGCCGGCTTCCTTCTCGACCGTCTGCGCGGCCGCGCCACACGGAACCTGGGCCGCGCACATGACAACCTTCACCCCCGGCCTGGCGAGATCGGCGAAAGCGGCGATCGACGCCGGGTTCACCGGGGGCACCGCGATGGTCAGCACATTGGTGGCGAAGTCTTGGGGCGATCCCTCCACGAGCGAGGCCGCGGAGAGCTTGGCCATGTTCCGGGCATCGGCGGAGGCAAAAACGTCCGCCGGTGCGCCCTGGCTGATCTGGGTGGCCAGGTCGGAGGACCCGGCGAAGCTGAGGGTCACGGTGGTTCCCGGGTTCCGGGCCTCGAACTGCTCGGCGAGCGCCGTGAACGGGGCCTTGAGCGAGGCCGCGGCAAAGACCGTGATGGCCCTGCCGTCGCTGCGGGCTTCCCCCGGCGCGCCGCAGCCGGCCAGGCCGACGGCCAGGGCGGCAGCCAGGCAGCCCGCTGCCAGCCGGGCGCCCGCCCTCCGGCCCACCCCCAGGCCGGGCCTCATATGATGCCCTTGCCTTTGGGAGTTTCGATGATCACCGTGGTGGCCTTGACGACGGCGGTCGCGACCGAGCCGAGTTCCAGCCCGAGCTCGCGCACGGCCTCGCTGCTCATCAGGGACACCACCCGGAACGGCCCGCACTGCAGTTCCACCTGGGCCATCACGGTGTCCGCGGTGATGGCGGTGACCAGGCCGACGAAGCGGTTGCGGGCCGAACTGCCTGCCTTGGCCGGGTCCTCCGGGAGCTGGGCCTGCTCCCGGGCGAGCCGGGCGAGTTCCAGCCCGTCGACGGCGAGCCGTCCGGCGTCGTCACGGTGCGGGGTCAGGCTGCCGTTCTCGGTCCAGCGCCGGATGGTGTCGTCGCTGACGCCCAGCAGACGGGCCGCCTCGGAAACGCGAATATTAGGCATAGGGAAACTGTAGCCCGCATCCGCGGATGATTTTGGTCTTCTGACCTGCAAATCGGAAAGATGCTGCTGGCTCCCGCCCCGGGCCGCCCGGCCGGCCCCGCCCCGATTGTTGTAGCCCCGGATAGGTCCTTCGACTTAAACTTTCTGCGAGGGGCGGAGCCTCGGTGGCCTAGGAGCGCCGCTGTGCAGTGGATCAAACCTGAAGACCCGGGCTACGACGAATCCCGGACGCTGTTTAACGCCATGATCGACCGCCGACCCGCGGTGATCGCACCCTGCAGCACGCCGGCAGAAGTGGCCGAAGCGCTGCAATACGCCAAGGACCAGGGCCTGGCCGTCGCCGTCCGCGCCGGCGGCCACTCCGTCGCCGGCATGTCCCTGAACGACGGCGGCCTGGTGATCGACGTGCGGCCGATGAAGTCCGTCAGTGTGGACCCCGAGGCCCGCACGGTCACGGCCGGGGCCGGGCTGACCTGCGGCGAATTCGACCGGGCCACCCAGCAGCATGGCCTCGCGCTCACCGGCGGCCGCGTCTCCACCACCGGCCTGGCCGGCTTCACCCTCGGCGGGGGTTCCGGCTGGCTCGAGCGGGCCTTCGGCTTCGCCTGCGATGACCTGATCTCCGTGGACCTGGTGACCGCTTCCGGGGAACCGGTGACGGCCAGTGCAACCGAGAACCCCGAGCTGTTCTGGGCGCTGCACGGCGGCGGCGGGAACTTCGGCGTCGCCACGTCCTTTACCTTTGGCCTGCACCGGCTTGGGCCGACGGTCCATGCGGGCATCATGCTCTGGCCCGGCGACGCAGCCCCCGAGGTCAGCCGCGGCTACCGGGAACTGGCGCTCACGGCGCCGAACGAGGTGTCCGCAACGATTGCCTACCTCACCGCCCCGCCCGAACCGTTCGTGCCTCCGGAGATGGTCGGCAAGATGGCGGTCGGCGTCGTCTACGTCTACGCCGGGGACGCCGCGGAAGGCGCCGAGCATGCCAAGCCCTACCGCGCGCTGGGACCCGCCGTGGACCTCCTCGGGGACACCGGGTATGCAGACTTCCAGTGCTCCCTCGACGACCCGCCGGGCAAGTACAACTACTGGAGCGCGGATTATCATGACGAGCTCTCTGACGATGCCCTCGACGTCATCATCGACTCCGCCCGCAACCTGCCGGGCCCCAGTTCCCAGATGCTGGTGCCCCACTGGGGCGGCGCGGTGGGAGGCGACGGCGCAGCCACCACCCCGCTGCTGAACCGGAACGCCAGCTGGGTGACCCATCCGTTCGGGCTGGGCGACACACCACAGGGCGGCCAGGAGGCGAAGTCCTGGGTGAAAAGGTTCCGCCAGGACATCGCGCCCTACGCGACCGGCGGCGTGTGGCTGAACTTCATCGGCGACGAAGGCCAGGAACGGGTCCGGGCCGCCTTCGGCGAGGAGAGCTACAGCCGGCTGGCGCGGGTGAAACGGGAGTTCGATCCGGAGAACACGTTCCGCGGCAACCAGAACATCCGGCCCGCCGCATCGTAAGCGGCGGGCCTGTCCCTCCGGGGCCTGCACCTCCTGCTGTGAGACGGTTGGTAAGTAGCATGACCATCCGAGAGTGGGAGACAAACAAGCATGGGCAGTCCCGAGAAGACCACCCCCTGGGGCGACAGCCTGGGCCGAGCCAGCATCAGAACCGCGCAGGTCCTGCTGCTGCTGGTCCTGACGGTGGTGGTGGTCTATGCCCTGATCCAGGTCCGGCTCGTGGTGATTCCCGCGCTGCTGGCCCTGATCCTGGCCGCCGCGATCGCACCCTTCGTCCACTGGCTGCGCCGCCGCGGCTGGCCGAGCACCGCAGCCACGGGTTTCTCGTTCGTGGCGCTCCTGCTGGCGTTCGGTGCCGTGATCACCGGCATCGTCGTCGCCGTCATGAGCCAGGCCGATGAACTGGCGAGTAAGGCCACGGAGGGCTTCGACCGGGTCTACGACTTCATCCTCACCGGCCCCATCCCGGTCGATGACCAGCAGATCCAGCAGGCGCGCGACGCCGCCATCGACTTTGCCACGTCCAGCACGGTCGGCGCCGGCGCCATCTCCGGGCTCAGCGCGGCCGGCAATTTCATCACCGGCGCCCTCCTGATGGCCGTGATCCTGTTCTTCTTCCTGAAGGACGGCGAACGCATCTGGGCCTTTGTGCTGAGGGCGTTCAAGGGCCAGAAGCTCGTGAAGGCACGCCGCGCCGGGGAGCGGAGCCTCAACGTGCTGGGCGGCTACGTGCGCGGCACCTCCATTGTGGCCCTGGTGGATTCGTTCTTCATCGGCCTGGCGCTCGTCGTCATGGGGGTCCCGCTCGCCCTGCCACTGGCCGCGCTGACGTTCATCGGCGCCTTCATCCCGCTGATCGGCGCCACCCTGGCCGGCATCCTCGCGGCGCTCGTCGCACTCGTCGCCAACGGCCCGCTCGCGGCCCTGATCGTCATCATCGTCGTGATCGTCGTGAACCAACTGGAGGGCAACTTCCTGCAGCCCGTTGTGATGGGGCAGGCGCTGAACGTTCACGCCCTAGTTATCCTGCTGGCCCTGACGGCCGGCACCATCCTTGCCGGCATCGTCGGTGCGATCCTTGCGGTCCCCCTCGTGGCGGTGGGCTGGGCCGCGATCAAGGCCTGGAACTCGGCAAACGGCATCACTCCCGCGCACATCGCGGCGGCCGAGCATGAGACCCGGCTGAATGAAATAGGCGAAGGCGTGCGCTCCACGCCGCACCAGGCCCGGAGCCAGCAGGAGGAGCAGTCCGAGACCGCCGCCAGCGACGCCGGCCAGGGCTGATCCGGCGCCGTCCGCGGCCGGATTAGAATTCCCCCATGGCCATCTATGTTGATCCTCCGCTCTGGCCCGCGCACGGAACACACTTCTCGCATCTGGTCTCGGACACCTCGCTGGAGGAGCTGCACACCTTCGCGGCGGCGTCCGGCATCCCGGAACGGGCGTTCGACGGCGACCACTACGACGTCGCCGAGGCCCGGTACAGCGACCTCGTCGCGGCCGGGGCCGTCCCGGTGGAGGGGCGGATCCTGGTCCGCAAACTGATTGCCAGCGGACTGCGGATTCCTGCCCGGCGGCGCAGCAGCTCACTCAGGCTCCCCCTGCTCACGCGTTGGAACGCTGTTCTCCCGGGCCACGACGCGCTCTTCCTGGACCTGCTGGACCGCTGGGGCGAAGAGCACCGGAGGTATCACGGCCGCACCCACCTGCTGGCGGTCCTCGAGGCCCTGGATCTGCTGACCGAGCCGGCCAATCCGCCGCGCACCGTGCTGCTCGCTGCATGGTTCCACGACGCCGTTTACCACGGCATCGCGGGCCAGGACGAGGAGGAGTCGGCCCGGCTCGCCGAGGACCGTCTGGCGCACGAGGGCCTTCCCGCCGCCGAGGTGGACGAGGTGGCCCGACTGGTCCGGATGACAGCCGACCACCAGCCGGAGACGGGGGACGGGGCCGCCGCCCTGCTCAGCGACGCCGACCTCTCCGTGCTGGGCGGCGAACCGGCAGCCTATGCCCGGTATCTGGCCGCCGTCCGGCAGGATTTTGCGCACATCGGTGCCGACGACTTCGCCGCCGGGCGCGCCGCCGTCGTCCGCCAGCTCCTGCAGCTGGATCCGCTCTTCCACACCCGCCGCGGCCGGACACTCTGGCTGGAGGCGGCG
Source organism: Pseudarthrobacter sp. RHLT1-30-1 (assembly GCF_059383415.1). Lineage (NCBI taxonomy): Bacteria > Bacillati > Actinomycetota > Actinomycetes > Micrococcales > Micrococcaceae > Pseudarthrobacter > Pseudarthrobacter sp. RHLT1-30-1. Next base: position 112,123 of record NZ_JBWZCG010000004.1, on the reverse strand, counting down.
CGGCGGAACCTGCAGGGCGAGCTCGAATAGGCGGTACGCCTGCGCGGAACTTGAAACCAGCCCTAGCCAGCTGCGGCCTAGATTGCTAGCATCCTAGTATGGTCGAAAAAACGCAGTTCAACGTGTACCTGCCTGCGGCGCTGGTGAAACGGGTCAAACACGCCGCCATCGAAGAAGGCCTGTCCCTGTCGGCCTATGTGGAAGAAGCACTGACGCAAGTCCTCAACAGCAAGGAAGGCTCGGGAAAATGAGAATCACGCCGATCCGCTACGTGCGGGACATCGAGAAGTCCAACCGGTTCTACGGCCTGCTCGGCCTGGCGGAACGGGCCGCGGCCACCAGTGGCACGTGGGCCGAACTGGGCGCAGACGGCGGCGGGCTGGGGCTGCATATCGCAGCCACGCCCGGCAGCCACCTCGACGCCGGCGCGGTGTCGTTGCAGTTCACGAGCGACGAGAAGCTCGAGCCGCTCGCTGAACGCCTGGCCACGGCGGGCTTCGGGCCGTCCGCCATCATGGACGAAACCTTCGGCCGGTACTTCACGGTCGCGGATCCCGACGGGTACCTCCTCCAGGTCAACGAAGCGGACGAGGAGCTGCAGAACATCAGCTACGAAACGCGCGAATCCGCGGCCCTGAAACCCTAGACGCGGCCCGGGCCAAACCCCGTCCAGGCGGGACGCCCCAGTCCCCAGCAACGCGGAGTCACTTGCGGCCCATAAAACCGCTCGGGATGGGCGCTAGGTGACCCCGTGTTGCTGGGGGGCGTCAGGGGCTGCGGCGGAGGTGCTCGGCGAGACGGTCGAAGGCTTCGCGCCAGCCGACGCCGTGGGCGTCGCGGTTGTCGATCGTGTCGAAGGGGCCCTGGAAAAACGTCATCCGGGTGCCGCCGTCGAACTCCTCCAGCTGGAAGGTCACCTCGGTCTCGAAGCCGCGGGTTCCGTCGTGCTTGTCCCAGGCGTGGGTGAAGACGAAGAGATTGGGCGGTTCGATGTCCGTGTGGACACCGCTCCACCAGTGTTCCTCACCGGTGCTGTCCCGGACCATGCAGGCCCGGTAAAGGCCGCCGATCTCAAGATCGGCGTCGATGCTCTCGCGCGGTACGTGGAAACCGCGCGGCCCCCACCACGCCGGGGCCTGCTCCGCGTCGGTCAGGGCAGACCACACCCTGGTGACGGGTGCCTGGAACTCGCGGGTAATGACCAGCATGAGGTCTTCGGGCGGAGCGGGGGCTTCGCCCTGGCCTGACGTTGCCGGAACAGCCGTGACATGTTCGGACATTGCGGTACTCCTCCTCGAAAACGGGCTAGCGGTAGGCCTTGCTGTAGGTCGTCACAAAGGGCTTGTCACTCGGAACGATCTGCTTGCCCAGCGGCATGAGCGAAACGGGAATGAGCTTGAGATTGGCGATGGCCAGCGGGATTCCGACGATGGTGATGGCCATGGCGAAGGCGGTGACCACGTGGCCGATCGCCATCCAGATGCCGGCGACGAGCAGCCAGATGACGTTGCCGAGCAGCGAAAACACCCCCGTGCCTCCCGGGCGGTCCACGACGGTACGCCCGAACGGCCACAGCGCGTAGTTCGCGATCCGGAACGACGCCAGGCCCCACGGGATGGTGACGACCAGCAGGCAGCAGATGACCCCGGCCGCGAAGTAACCGAGTGCGAGCCAGAGTCCGCCGAAAAGCAGCCAGATGATGTTGAGCAGAGTCTTCATGGCTCTATTCTCCCCCGGCGGACGTCCATCCGGCCTAAGGGTTCACCCTGAACATTTCCTGAAATGCGTCCGGTGACGCGGGCGGAGGGCGTGCAGCTTTGCGAACGCCCGGAAGGGCATAATACTGGGAGCATGCCTGCACTCCTGAAGCTTGTCCTGATCGTGGCCGTCGCCCTGCTCGTCGTTGGCGTCGTTGTGAAGGCTGTGCAGTTCCTGCTCTACGTGGGTCTGCTGCTCCTGGTCGGCGCCGGCGTTGTGTACGTCCTGCGCCGCTCGCGCCTCACCCGCTGACGCCGCCGCCCGGGATGCGCAGATGACAACCATCGGGGACCTTCTGGGCCCCATTCTCGAAGTCATGACGTGGGTGGGTTTTGTCCTGGGCCTGCCGCTGCTCGGCTGGGGCTGGAATTCCCGGCGCCGCCGGTGCACCTGGACGGGTACCACCGGCACGGTGATCAGTGCCGGCGGTTTCATGGGCTACAGCTGGACGGACCACCACGACGCCGACCACCGCTCGCTGCTGCCGGCGGCCGAGTCGGACGGTCTGGTGGTCGGGTCCGACGTCGACCTTTTCTACGACGTGTGCCATCCCTCCCGCTGGGGGCTCAAACCGCCGCGGCACGACAATGCACCCTGGACCCTGGGCTGGATCCTCACCGGAGTGGGGATCCTGTCCACGGTCGGGGGTTTCGTTCTGCTGCTCTTCTAAACGTTCGAACCGTTTGGCTGGAAAGGTTCGGCCGTTGGCTAGGCCTGCTTCACCATGGCGGCCTCGACACTGATCTTGACCTTGTCGCTGACCAGCAGCCCGCCTGCTTCGAGGGCGGCGTTCCAGGTCAGGCCGTAGTCCTTGCGGCTGATGTCCGTCTCCGCGCTGAACCCCGCGCGGGTGGCGCCGAACGGGTCGACCGCGATCCCGGTGAACTCGACTTCCAGATCCACCGGCTTGGTGACGTCGCGGATGGTGAGGTCTCCGGTCAGCACGTAATCCTCGCCGTCGCCCCTGATTCCGGTGGCGCGGAAGGTCATCTCCGGGTACTTTTCGACGTCGAAGAAGTCGGCGCCGCGGACGTGGCCGTCACGGTTCGCATCGCCCGAGTCAAAGCTGGCGGTCTTGACGCTGGCATGCAGGCTGGAGTCGGCGAGGGAGTCGCCGACACGGGCCTCCGCCGACGCCTCATTGAACCGGCCCCGGACCTTGCTGATGCCGGCGTGCCGGACGCTGAAGCCGACTTCGCTGTGGGACATGTCCAGCGTCCAGACGCCGGGAGTCAATCCTTCGGGCAGTGTCACTATGGTCTCCTTCGCAGGTGGCGGGCCGGGCCCGCCGGGACATCCGGGGTACTCCCCCAAGGAGCCATGCTAGCCATGGCGCGGCGGCGCGGCTAGCCTTTTGGCCGAACCCCGCGCCGCCCGCATTTCCGATCCCCGAGATGGGGCGGCGGAACACCGCGGTGCGCCGCCCTGGTTAGGCCGCGGGGTTCGGTGCCCAGCCGATCGCGGGTGCGATATGCCGGACCACGGTGCCCAGCAGCTTGGCGTTGAAATCCACGCCGAGCTGGTTGGGGACGGTCAGCAGCAGGGTGTCGGCGGCCCGGACAGCGGCGTCAGCGGCCAACTCCTCCGAAATGGCGTCGGGCGCGCCGACATAGCTCCTGCCGAAGCGGGCCACGAGTCCGTCGATCACCCCGACCTGATCGCGTTTCTCCCGCAGCGCGCTGAGGCCGAAGAACCGCCGGTCCTCATCGTCGACGATCGGCAGGACGCTGCGGCTGACCGAGACGCGGGGCTCGTGTTGATGGCCGGCGTCGGCCCAAGCCTGGCGGAACATGGCGATCTGCTCGGCCTGCAGCTGGTCGAAGGGCACCCCGGTGTCCTCGGTGAGCAGCGTCGAGCTCATCAGGTTCATGCCCTGCTCGGCGGTCCAGACGGCGGTGGCCCGCGAGCCGGCGCCCCACCAGATCCGCTCGCCAAGGCCCGCCGAATGCGGCTGCACGGGCAGCAGCCCGGATCCGCCGCCCGCGTAGCGCGGCTCTGCCTCGGCCATCCCGGCCCCCGAGATGGCGCGGCGGAAAACCGCGGTGTGCCGCCGGGCCATGTCCGCGTCGGTCTCGCCGTCAGCGGGGACATGTCCGAAGGCGGCGGCGCCGTCGCGGGCCGGTTCGGGTGAGCCGCGGCTGATCCCGAGCTGCAGCCGCCCGCCGCTGATCAGGTCGGTCGCGGCGGCCTCCTCGGCCATGTACAGGGGGTTTTCGTAGCGCATGTCGACCACGCCGGTCCCCATTTCGATCCGGCTGGTCCGGGCGGCGACGGCGGCCAGCAGCGGGAACGGGGAGGCCTGCTGCCGGGCGAAATGGTGCACCCGGAAGTAGGCCCCGTCCACGCCGAGCTCCTCGGCCGCGACGGCCAGTTCGATGCCCTGCAGCAGGGCATCCCGGGCTGTCCGGGTGCGGGAGCCCTCGCCGGGGCCCCAGTGTCCAAAGGACAAAAAACCGATGCGCTTCATGTCAGGGCCAACGCGGCACGGTCCGGCGGCATTCCTGCGGCCGTCTTAGGGCTTCGTGGCCAGGGACTTTGCCGCCGCGACGAAGTCCCGGATTTTGGCCAGGTCCTTCACACCGCGGGAGGACTCGACGCCGGAGGAGACGTCCACACCCCAGGAGCCTGCCTGCGACGCGGCGGCCGCGACGTTGGCCGGGTCCAGCCCGCCGGCCAACAGCCAGTGCCGACCGGCCAGCCCCTTGGCACGGACCGAGGCATAGTCCCAGGCTTCGCCGGAGCCGGGGACGGCGGCGTCGATCAGCAACAGGTCCTCGCCCCAGTCCGCGAAGGCCTCCGGTGCGGCGGACATGGTGACGGCGCGGATGAGTTTCAGACCGGCGTCGTGCACGGTGCGCACATCTGCGGGGGTGCGGTCGCCGTGGAGCTGGATCCAGTCCAGTCCGGCCTCGCGGGCCAGTGCGGCGGCGTCCCCGGCGGCCTCGTGCCGGAAAACGCCGACGGCGGGAAGCCCGGCCGGGACGTGGGCCAGGAGCTCCCGGGCCCGCGCGGGGGTCACTTCGCGGGGGCTGGGCGTCAGGACGAACCCGACAGCGTCGGCCCCGGCCTCCGCAGCGGCCAGAACCGATTCGGGCGTGCTGAGCCCGCATACCTTGACGAACATTCGGCTCCTTCTGCAGTGTTTCCTGTTCCTGACGTTAGCAAGGACAGCGGCACGACGGCGCCTTGCCCGCCCTCGAGGTGAGATTAGCTGCCCATGGCTGTCCGGAACATGGGCGCGAAGTCGGACCTCGGCGCTATTGGCAGGGGCCGGTCCCGGCGGGTTGGGCGGCCGGCCGGCGGATAGGGTGGAGGGATGGAGATCATCCGCTATGCCGAGCTGAAAGCCCAACCCTGGCGCAACGGCGGCGGGGTGACCCGCGAACTGGCCAGCCACACGAACGCCGCTTCTCCGCAGGACAATGCGGGGCAAACCACCAACTGCGACTGGCGGGTGAGCATCGCCGACGTGTCCAAGGCCGGCGACTTCTCGGCCTTCCCTGGCATGGACCGCGTGCTCACGGTGGTCGAAGGCGAACTGCTGCTGCTGACTGTCGACGGGGCCGAGCACCCGCTCGAGAAGTACCGCCCGTTCCGGTTCTCCGGCGACGCCGCGGCGACCGGCGCGCTCCCGACGGGCGACGTCCGCGACCTGAATGTCATCACCCGCAATGGCGCTTTCAAGGGCTACACCTCCATCATCGAGCTCTCCAAAAAGCGGGCCCACCCCGTATTCGACGGCCAGTTGGGGATCCTGCTGCAGGGCCAGGCAACCGTCGCCCCCGGGACCGCGGGCGAAGAGCCCGGCGCCGCGCCCGCTGCCGGGGCACCCGGCGCAACGGCACCGGGAAGCACAGCGGCCGGCGGCAACCCTGAGGCGGCCGCCGTCGGGCCGACAGCGCTCGGCCGCTATGACGCCGTCGTCGGTTCCGACACCGTCACCCCCGAGATCCTGGGCCGCGGCTTCCTCGCCGTCGTGTCGATCGACCGGGTCGCGGATTAACGTTCTGTAACCTTCACCCGGGCGGCGCCGATCCCGACCGAGTCCTCGGACAGCCGCTGCGCGAGCCAGATCGGCACAATCGAGACGACGATCAGAACCACCGCCACAACGTTGACCACCGGTGCCTGGTTGGGCCGGAAGAGGTTCTGCAGGATCCAGATAGGCAGGGTGGTGTCACCGGCGCCGATGGTGAACGTAGTCACGATAATTTCATCGAAACTCAGCGCGAAGGCCAGCAGCCCGCCGGCCAGCAGGGCGGAGCGGAGCTGCGGAAACGTCACCAGCCGGAACGTGGTGAACACGCCTGCGCCCAGATCGGCGGACGCCTCCTCCAGCCCGCCGCTCATCCGGCGCAACCGTGCAGTCACGTTGTTGAACACGGTCACCATACAGAAGGTGGCGTGCGCGATGACGACGGTCCATAGGCTCAGCGAGACGCCCAGGATGGTGGTGAACATGTTGTTCAGGGCGATGCCGGTCACGATCCCGGGCAGCGCGATCGGCAGGATCACGAGCAGGCTGATCACATCCCGGCCGAAGAAGTTGTAGCGCAGCAGTGCCAGCGCCAGGAGGGTCCCCAGCACCAGCGAAATGAGGGTCGAGACCGCCGCCACCCACAGCGAGGACACCAGGGCTTCGCGGACGCCGGAGGAATCGAAGGCGCGCCCCCACCACTCCAGGGTCAGTCCCCTCGGCGGCCAGCCAAAGGTCCGGTCGGCGTTGAAGGAGTTCACCACCACCAGGAGCAGCGGCGCATAAATGAACAGGAACACCAGGGTCGTCACAACGCCGAGGATGACTTTGGCGCTTCGGGAAAGTCTCATCGCGCTCCTACCGGCTGTTCATGGTTGCGGGCTGCCAAGAGTTCACAGATTGTCCGCGCTTCACAGGCTGTTAAGGGCGCCGGAGCGCCGGACAATGATCAGATACAGCGTGATGATCGCAATCGGGACCAGCGAGACGGCCGCGGCGAACGGCAGGTTGTTCGCGGCTCCGACATTCGCGTAAACCACGGTGCCGAGCATCTGGGTGGTGCCACCGACAATCTGGGCCGTGATGTAGTCGCCCAGCGAGAGCGAGAAAGTGAAGATCGTCCCGGCAATGATGGAGGGGATCAGCAGGGGGAACATGACCAGGCGCACCGTGGTCAGCGGTTTCGCACCCAGGTCCCCGGAGGCCTCCAGCAGTGAATCGGGCACCCGGTCGAATCCCGCGTAGATCGGCAGGATCATGAACGGCAGCCAGATGTAGGCCAGCGTCAGGATCACCGCCGTTTCGCCGTACCCCGGAGTCATCAGCCCGGCCGGGGCCCCCAGCCACTCCAGCAGCCCGCCGTCGGCGAGCACGTTCCGCCACGCGTAGGCCTTGACCAGGTAGCTGGCCCACAGCGGCATCAGCACGGCCACCACCAGCAGCTTCCGCCAGCGGGCGCTGGCGACCTTGGCGATGAAGAACGCCATGGGCAGCGCAAGGATCAGGTCGATCATGGTCACGGCCAGTGCGATCCACAGCGTCCGCAGCGTGATGCGCTGGTACACCGGATCGGTCAGGACCGTGACCAGGTTGTCCGCGGTCCAGACCGTGGACACCTTGCCGGTGAAGGTGTCCACGGTCCAGAGCGCCGTGATCAGCAGCGCTGCCAGGGCAGCGATGTAGACCATTACCAGCCAGCAGGCGGGGGCGGTAATCAGTCCCGCGAGCCGCAGGGTCGGCCGGCGGTGCAGCAACGCGGAAACCCTGTTGGCTTTGGGCGGCGGCACGGCGGCGCCGGCCCGGGGCGCCCCGGGGGCCGGCTGCCGCGTCTGGAGCGCCATCTCAGCCCTTGATTTCGGTCCAGGCCTTCGTCCACTCCGAGTAGTCCGTGCACTTGACGTCCTTGCGGCCGTCCAGGCATCCGGCCACCGGGGTGGTCCAGTACCAGATCTGCTTCGCGTAGGCCTCGTCACCGGAGTGGTAGGTCTCGCAGTGCGCCTTGTCCTTGGTGAGTTCGCAGGCCTTGGGGTTGGCCGGTGATTCGCCGAAGTATTCCGCCACCGCCGCGTTGGCCGTGGGGCTGGCAATGTAGTCGAGCCACAGGTAGGCGCAGTTCTTGTTCTTCGACGTCGCGCTGATCATCCAGGTGTCCGACCAGCCGGTGGCGCCTTCTTCGGGGAGAAGCGTCTTGACGTTGGCGCCGTCCGTAGCGGCGATGTTGGCGCCGACCTGCCAGGTGGTGCCGACCACCGTGCTGCCGCTGGCGAAGGCCTGGACTTCCTTGACGACGTCGCTCCAGTATTCGCCGATGTGCTTGCGCTGTTCCTTCAGCACGTTCACCGAGGCCGCGAGCTGGTCCTTGTCCAGCGCATAGGGGTTCTTGATGCCAAGTTCGGGTTGGTGGGCCATCAGGTACACGGCGGCGTCGGCAATGTAGATCGGCGAATCGTACGCCGTGACCTTTCCGCTGAACCGTGCGGCGTCCTCGAACACGGCACGCCAGGAGGTGGGTGCGGGCGTGACGGCATCGACGGAGTACATCAGCAGGTTGGCTCCCCAGCCGTGGGGCATCCCGTAGTTCTTGCCGTCCACCGTGTTCCAGGCCTTGTCCTTCAGGAACGGGTACACGTCGGGATAGTTCTTCAACAGGCTCATGTTGACCGGCTCCACATTGTTGCCGGCAATCAGCCGCAGGGACGCGTCACCGGAGGCCGAGACGACGTCGTACTGGCCGGTGCGCATCAGGGTCACGGCTTCGTCCGAGGTGCCGAAGGGCTTGAAGTTGATCTTGCATTGGGTCGCTTGCTCGAACGGATGCACCCAGTCCACCGCCGGGTCGTTGCTGCCGTCCTCGACATAGCCCGGCCAGCCCAGGACGGAGAGCTGCCCTTCGCCCGGGCCGATTTCAGACTTGACCGGCTGGGCGGACGGGCTGGCCGCTCCCCCGCCGGAGGTGCCGCATCCCGCCAGGGCGAGTGCTGCCGCCGCGGCCACCCCGACTACCAGGGAGGCCAGATTCCTTGATGCCATGATCCTTACCTTTCGTTGCGGGGGTGACGGGGTGAGTGGGTGACGGGATGCCACGGAGACTGCACGCTGGACACAGGAGTTTCAGGTGCCGTCGGACGGCAGCCAGACAGCGGCGGCGTCGTCCCAGCTCACGGTGACCCGCCGGTCCAGCAGTTCGGCGTCGCCGCCGGGCAGCGTCTCCGGCGCCAGAACGACGACGGCGGGACCGTCGTCGAGCTGCACCCGCACCTGGGTCGCGTGCCCCACGTAGACCAGCGCGGTCACCGTTCCGGGGCGGGAGGTGACGCCGGGTCGGGCTTCCGGCGCCGCCGTCCAGGACAGGCGCAGCCGTTCCGGCCGGATGGAGACCTGCTCCGCGCGGCCGTAGAGCTTCTGCGCGAGCGCGGCGTCGAAGATGTTGGAGGTGCCGACGAAGTTGGCCACGAACGCGCCGCCGGGCCGCTCGTAGATCTCGTGCGCCGTGCCGATTTGTTCCAGGCTGCCGTTGTTGAAGACGCCGATCCGGTCGCTCATGGTCAGGGCCTCCTCCTGGTCATGGGTGACGAAGATGAACGTGATGCCGAGCGAGCGTTGCAGTTCCTTGAGTTCCACCTGCATCTGCTGCCGGAGCTTCAGGTCCAGGGCGCCGAGCGGCTCATCCAGCAGCAGGACTTTCGGCTGCACCACCAGGGCCCGGGCGAGGGCGACCCGCTGGCGCTGGCCCCCCGAGAGCTGCGCGGGCTTGCGTCCGACGAACTTCCCTAACTGCACACGCTCCAAGGCTTCGCGGGCCCGCGCCTGGCGCTCCTTCCGGGGCATTCCCCGCACACGCAGGCCGTAGGCGACGTTGTCCACGAGGGACATGTGCGGGAACAGGGCGTAGTCCTGGAAGACGGTGTTGAGGTTCCGTTCGAAGGGCGCCAGCCCGGTGACGTCTTTGCCCTCGAGTTCGACACTTCCGGAGGTGGGCTGCTCGAACCCGGCGATCAGGCGCAGAACCGTGGTCTTGCCGGACCCTGACGGGCCGAGCATGGAAAAGAATTCGCCCTGCCGGATGTCCAGGTCCACGGCGTTCACGGCGACGGTGTCCCCGAAGACTTTGGTGAGTTTCCGCAGCCGGATCGCCGGAACCGCGTCCGTTCCGGCCTGCCGGCCGGCGGCGAGTGTTTCGGTCATCGGGTGCGCCTAACTCCGTTGCCGGATCGTCATAGCTGCGGCGCAGCGGGACGTGAGGCAGACCACATCGGGCTGATGGGCCACATCCTATTACTCCATTGGTTTGATGCACAGACCCCGGCAAAAGCCCGGAATTGGGAGGACAGCAAGCCCTCGCCGGCAGCCCCTGCGCCCCGCCGGTTCGCCACCCCGAGGGGTCGTTGCTACGCTGGAATCAAGTCCCCTCTTCGGGGCTCCGGACGACGGTTCAGTACCCGGCACGCGACAAGACTGGCCACAGGAGCAGTTATGTCGTGGGTAATTCTCATCCTTTCCGGGTCGCTGGAAGCCGTCTGGGCCGCAGCCCTGCACCGCACCTCCCAGGCCACGGGCCGCCGCCGGATCGTTCCGGGCGCAGTTTTCCTCGTCTCCGTCCTGGCCAGCACCGGCGGCCTCGCGGTCGCCATGCAGTCCATCCCGACCGGCACCGCCTACGCCGTTTGGGTGGGCGTCGGCGTCGTACTGACCTCCGCCTACGCCATGATCACCAGGGTCGAACCCGCGACGGCGGCCCGGATCCTGCTCCTCGGCGGGATCGTGGCCTGCGTGGCCGGCCTGAAGCTGGTGGCGTGACCATGGCCGCGAACCGCACGCCGAAATCAGCCGGCACCACGCCCGCTGCCAGCGCGGCATGGTTCGTCCTGCTCGCCTCCGCCGTGCTGGAGGCGGTCTGGGCCACGGCCCTGGGGCTGTCCGACGGCTTCACCCGGCCACTGCCCACGCTCGTGTTCGCGCTGACCGCGACGCTGAGCATGGTGGGGCTGGGCCTGGCCGTAAAAAGCATCCCGCTCGGCACCGCCTACGCCGTCTGGGTGGGGATCGGCGCCGCGCTGACCGTCTGCTGGGCGATGGCGACCGGCGTCGAGCCCGCCAGCCCGCTCAAATTGCTGTTCATCGCGGGGATCGTGGGCTGCGCGGCCGGGCTGAAGCTCCTCCCGGCCCGGGAACCCGCGGCGTCCGCGGCTGCCCCGATGCTCCCGCCCAGTTAGTCCGCGCCGGGACGGGGTTTCCGCGGGGACACGCCGTGGCGTCGGCCGTTCCGGGCCGGCAACTGGGCTGGAGCGGCGGAATACACCGGACCGGGGACGGGTTGGCGGTAGAAACAACGAAGGGGAACCCCAATGAAGGCAACAAACGTGCGGCTCGGCGACGGTCTGGCGGTAAGCCCGCTGGGGTTTGGCGGCATGGCCCTGACACCGGTGTACGGCGCCGTTGATCCGGCCGAGGCGCTGCGGACCCTGCACCACGCGGTGGACGCCGGCGTCAGCTTCATCGACACGGCGGACATCTACGGCGGGGGCAGCAACGAGGAGCTCATCGCCAAGCTTCTGGAGGAACGCCGCGGCGAAGTGCAGCTGGCCACCAAGTTTGGCCTGGTGGGCACCCCGTCGACCGGCTACTCCGACATCCGGGGCGACGCCGCCTACGTGCGCCAGGCGGTGGACCGCAGCCTGCAGCGCCTCGGCACCGACGTCATCGACCTGTACTACATGCACCGCCGTGACCTCCGCGTTCCGATAGTGGAAACCGTGGAGGCCATGGCGGGGCTGGTGCAGGCCGGCAAGGTGCGGCATCTTGGCCTGTCTGAAGTGACGGCCGAGGAGCTGCGGGAAGCCAGCGGGATCCACCCGATCGCTGCGGTCCAGAGCGAGTGGTCGATCTGGAGCCGCGATGTGGAACGCAACGTTGTTCCTGCGGCAGCCGAGCTTGGAGTGGGTTTTGTGCCCTATTCGCCGCTGGGCCGGGGATTCCTCACCGGCACCGTGGACGCGTCGAAGCTGGGCAGCGGCGATTTCCGCCGCAATATCCCACGCTTCGCCGAGGCGGCGCTGGACGCCAACCAGGGGGTGGTTGCCGCCGTGCAGGCAGTCGCGGCTGAACTCGCCGCGTCCGGGCAGGCTGCAACTCCTGCCCAGGTCGCCCTGGCCTGGCTGCTTGCGCAGGGCCGGAAGCAGGGACTTCCGGTGGTCCCCATCCCCGGCACCCGCAGGGCGGACCGGATCGACGAGAATCTGGGAGCCTTGACGCTCGACTTCACCGCGGCTCAGCTGACGAAACTCGACGCCGCCGCGGACGCCGTCGTCGGCTCCCGTTCCGCGGACCCCAACTGGGTGTCCGAGGGCCGTGAATAACCGCGTCCGTAGACTGATGCCCATGGACTCGCTTATTCACTCGTTACGTGACATCACCATCCGCCGGATTTCGGTCGGCGAGATGGACAACAACGTGTATCTGCTCACCGGCAAGGCGTCGGGTGCGCAGCTCCTGATCGATGCGGCCGATGATCTGGCCGCCATCCAGGGGCTGCTCGCCGTCGCCGCCGCGGATACCTCCGCGACGCCGACGCTGGCGCTGGTTGCCACCACCCACCAGCACTGGGACCACGTCCGAGCGCTGCCGGGCCTGGTGGCGGCCACCGGGGTGAAGACGGCGGCCGGGACGGAGGACGCCCCGGAGCTGCCGGTGCCGGTGGATGTGCTGCTGAACCAGGGCGAGGTCGGCAACTTCGACGGCTTCGATGTGACTGCAGTGCATCTGCGCGGCCACACACCGGGTTCGATCGCGCTCGTGTACCAGGACCCGGAAGGCCCGGCGCACATTTTCTCCGGCGACTCGCTGTTTCCCGGCGGTGTGGGCAACACCCAGAAGGATCCGGAACGCTTCGCCCAGCTGCTCAGCGATGTGAGCGAGCGGCTGTTCGCGGTCTATCCGGATGACACGGTGGTGCACCCGGGCCACGGGAAGCCGACCACCCTGGGCGCGGAACGCCCGCATCTGGCGGAGTGGCGAGCCCGAGGCTGGTAGCCCGCGCCGCGATCTGCGCTCCGTGCTTTGCGCTCCGTGCTTTGCGCTGCGCTGCGTGCTTTGCGCTGCGTAAACGGACAGCCGCTACGGGAATCCCCATAGCGGCCGTCCGTTTGTGTCGCGAAAACCCGAAGGCTTAGCGGCTGCGGCGTTCGTTCGACGCCGGGGCGGACGCGCGGCGGGGGCCGCCGCTGCGTGCCGGACGGCCTTCGCTGGAGCGGCCGTTGCCGCCACCTGCGTAGGATCCGCCCGAGGTGCCGCCGGTGTTCGAGGACCACACAGCCGCGTTGGACCCGGTCTTGCTTCTGGTCTGGCTTCCAGCGGGCTGGGCGCCGGCAGCTGCACGCTGGCCCGTTGCCGGGCGACCGCCGCGCTGGCCGCCGGTGGCGCCGCCCGTGCGGGGGGCACCGCCGGAGCGGGGAGCGCCGGTGCGGGGAGCCGAGGCGCCCCGGGCGTCGCTGCGCCCTTCGGCGGCGCGGCCGTCTGAACCGCGGCCGGCCGAGGCGCGGCCGCCGGCGGCCGGAACATCATTGCGGTGCGTGCCGTACGACGTCGAGCGGGCGCGGACGCTGCGGCGTTCGGCGCGCTCGGCATCCTGCCGGTCCTCGTTGCGCTCGATCACACGGTCTGCTGCGTTGCGCGCGGCAGCCTGGCCTTCGTAGGCCACGGCACGGCGCTCGGCGCGGGGCAGATCGGTGCGGGGAGCCTCGGCCCCGACGCGTCCGCGTCCGCCACGACCGCCACGGCCACCCGCGGTGGGTGCAGCCTGGGTGGTGCGGCGGGCCCGCTTGCGCTCGGCGTTGGCACCGGTGGAGCTGCCGCCGCCCTGGTTGGACTTCGCAGCCAGCAGTGCAGCGCGGGTGCGCGGATCGATCTTGTCGGCCATTTCGCCGACCAGTTCGGCAACCAGCGGCGAGTTGGCAGTGACGCGCTCGAAGTTGACCTCGACGCCGGCAGCCTTCATCAGCTTCTTGACGTCGGACTGCTGCTCCGGCAGGGTCAGCGTGACCACGGTGCCATCGGAGCCGGCGCGGGCGGTCCGGCCCGAGCGGTGCAGGTAGGCCTTGTGCTCTGTGGGCGGATCCACGTGGATGACCAGCTCGACGTCGTCGACGTGGACACCGCGGGCGGCGACGTCGGTGGCGACCAGGACGCGGACTTCACCGGAGGCGAACTCGGCCAGGTTGCGGTCCCGGGCGTTCTGCGAGAGGTTGCCGTGCAGGTCGACGGCGGGGATGCCGGCGTCGGTCAGGGTCTTGGCCAGCTTGCGGGCGTGGTGCTTGGTGCGCAGGAAGAGCACCCGGCGGCCGGCACCCGAGGCGAGCTCGACGATCAGCTGCTTCTTGACGGTCTGGTCGTTGACGACGAGCACGTGGTGTTCCATGGTGGTCACCGCAGCCTGCGACTCGTCCACGGCGTGGGTCAGCGGGTTGGACAGGTAGCGCTGGACGATCTTGTCCACGCCGTTGTCCAGCGTGGCGGAGAACAGCATGCGCTGGCCCTGGCTCGGGGTCATGTCCATGAGCTTCTTGACCACCGGGAGGAAGCCGAGGTCGGCCATGTGGTCGGCCTCGTCCAGGACGGTGATCTCGACACCTTCGAGGGTCAGGACGCGCTGGCGGATCAGATCCTCCAGGCGGCCCGGGCAGGCGATGACGATGTCGACGCCGGCGCGCAGCGCCTTTTCCTGGCGGGCCTGGGAAATGCCGCCATAAATAACGGTCGTGTTCAGGCCCATGGCCGTGGCCATCGGCTCGATGGTCGCGTTCAGCTGGGTGGCCAGCTCGCGGGTCGGCGCGAGGACCAGGCCCATCGGGCGGCCGGGCTTGCGGAAGTGCTTGGCTTCCCGCTCAGCGAGTCGTGCTACAAGCGGGATGGCGAAAGCAATGGTCTTGCCGGAGCCGGTGCGGCCGCGGCCCAGGACGTCGCGTCCGGCCAGCGTGTCCGGCAGGGTCTTGACCTGGATGGGGAACGGTTCGACGATCCCCTGGGCGGTGAGGGTGTCGGCGAGAGCCTTGGGCGTGCCGAGGGCAGCGAAAGTAGTCATAGGTTTCAAAGGTCTTTCAGGCGGTATCCGTGCGGATATCGGCCCCCGGCGCCGGTTGGCTCAGGGGTTCGCCGAAGAAAAGTCAGGTGATCAACCGGCCAGCTGCTGTTAAGACGGCGGCCGGGACCAAATAGAACGCGTTCATCGACGCAGGATGTGCCTCTCACATGAAAAAATCCCACTCCCTGCGGCTGGAATCCGAAAGGAATCCATCAGGGGAACCGGTTGATGAACCGGAACATTAGTGGGCATCACTGCACATCAAGTTCCCTCAGTCTATCATCCGGTGGGGCCAGTTCCGTTTTCGCTGCTCAGGACGCCAGGCTGGCCGCCTGGAACAGCGGGACGTGCGACGCCGTCACCCGGGCCGCCGGGGACTCCGCCGCTGGCAGTTTGGACGCCCCGGCTGCGGCGGCCGAACCTCCCGACGCCAAACCTGCCGACGCCGAACCTCCCGCGCCCGCCGACGCTCCCGCGGCCACCGGATCGCCCGTAGCCACGGAACCGTGCCCGCCCACGGGCGCTGCAACGCGCAGGATAACCAGCGCCTCGGCGTCGATCAGTCTCCGGGAGCCGGTCCGCTCGTCCAGGATCCAGAACAGGTCCGTGGCCGGCACTGTCCGGATGACCTCGCCCCGGTGGAACAGCCGTCCGTTGTGCCACGCCTCAATCCGGTCCCCCACCGACAACTCCTCACACGATTGAACCTGACGCGCCGCTTCTACAGTCATGGCCTGCTCCTATCCCGGATTCGGATTCACCCCAGTGTCGTTCCGTCCTCCGGCTTCAGCCTCCCCTACCGAGGTTTCGGGGGCATTTCCGGGCGGTGATTTTCGTATGTCGATTTCCGGCGTCCGCCGATTTACTGGTGTCCCCCGGGGACCTTCCCCTGCCATGATGTGGGAATAGCCCCACGGCCCTACGACCCCAAGGACAACGATGACGGAGCACGAGCACCCCGAACACGGCAGCAACACCAGTGCGGCCCAGATGTGGGACGAGAAGTACAGCAGCCGGGCCAGGATCTGGAGCGGCGAGCCGAATCCGCAGCTGATCGCCGAGGCCGCACCCCTTTCCCCCGGAACGGCCCTGGACCTGGGTTGCGGTGAGGGCGCGGATGCGATCTGGCTCGCCAGCCGCGGCTGGAAAGTCACCGCCGTCGACGTCTCCGCGGTCGCGCTGGAGCGGGCGGAGGCGCATGCGCAAGAGCGCGGTCAGAGCGGGAACATCACGTGGGTCCAGCAGGACCTGGCCACCTGGGTGCCCGAGGAACTCTTCGACCTGGTCACGGCCCAGTTTCTGCATTCCACTGTGATGCCCTGGCAGCAGGCCCTCCAGATCGCGGCCGCAGCGGTGCGGACCGGAGGGACGCTGCTGATTGTGGGCCACCATCCCGCCGGTCTGCCATCGGGCCATAATCACGAACCGGAGATGTTTTACACGGCCGAGCAGTTGGCCCGCGAGCTCGGAATTGAGGAACCCGGCTGGCGGCTCGACGTCGTCGACACTCGGCACCGCAGTGCCACCGGGCCCGACGGCGAGGCTGCCGCCCTGACGGACGCCGTGCTGCGGGCCACCCGCCTCACCGCCCACTGAGCTCACCCAAGCGGAGCAGGGAGCGACATGAGCCGGCCGCACCGCATTGACACTCACCAGCACATCATTCCGCCGGGGTATGCACGATGGATGCTCGAGAAGGGCATCCGCCCGGGTGGCCTGAGCCTGCCGTCGTGGTCGGAGCGCTCCGCATTAAAGTTCATGGACGCGAACGACGTGCAGACGGGCATCTTGTCCCTCTCCACGCCCGGCGTCTACTTTGGGGACGCCCTGGAGGCGCGGCGATGGGCGCGGGAGGTCAATGAGTACAGCGCCGGGATGGTGGCCGGTCGGCCGGATCGATTCGGGTTCTTCGCGACACTCACGTTGCCGGACGTGGAGGGCGCCCTGACGGAGGCCGCCTATGCGCTGGACAACCTGCAGGCGGACGGCATCGTGCTGCTGGCCAACAACGACGGCCGCTACCTGGGCGACCCGGACTTCGAGCCCCTGCTGGAGTTCCTGCACCGCCGCCGGGCCGTTGTCTTCATTCACCCTGCCGAGATGCCCGGCCCGGCGGTGCCGGGCATCCCCGGCTTCGCCGCGGACTTCCTGCTCGACACCACCCGCGCCGCTATCAGCCTGATCCTGTCCGGTGCGATGGAGAAGTACCCGGAAATCAAGTTCCTCCTGGCCCATGCGGGCGGCTTCGTGCCGTACATCGCCTTCAGGATCCTGCTCACGATGCTCAACGATAAGGATCTGGCCCTAAGCGCCCTGGCCGCGCTGACAGATGAGAAGCAATCCATCCTGCGGCGGTTCTACTACGACCTCGCCCTGTCCGCGAGCCCGACGACGCTGCCCACCCTGCTCAAGGTCGCTGACCCCCGGCGCATCACCTACGGAACTGACTTCCCGTTCGCCCCATCGATGGCGATCGGGCTCCTGACTACGCAGTACGAGAACTACTCGCTGGAGCCATCCCTGCGCGCGGCGATCGACCGCGACAATTCCGAGGCGCTCTTTCCCCGGCTGAAACAAAACCGAGGCTGAAACGACGGCGGGAACGGGCGCGAGGCCGGGCAAAGCTCATCCAAGACCGGGTCACATAGATGCGCCGATCGGAAGGCCGCAGTCGTTGCTTGCAACACAGCTGGAAGTAATAACCGGTCTCGGCCAACGACCGGGGCCGTCCTGTCACAGGCAAACTAGGCGTCCAGGATGCTGCGCCGCCCGGCCACCCGCGGGGCGATGGCGACCGCGGCGACGCCAATCAGTGCGGTCAGGGCGAAGACCCCGCCGAAGGACGCCGCCGCCGTCGGGAACGCGGTAAAGATAATGCCCGTGGTGGCGAGTGATAGCGCCCCGCCCAGCGAGTCGGAAATGGACATCGCCGAACTGTTGAAGCCCTCCTCTTCCTTGCTGGACAGTGCCAGGGTCATCACGCTCAGGCGGGCATACATCAGCCCCATGCCGCCCCCGGCGACCACCCAGGCGATGATCGCGACGGCGGCCGGCCAGTTAAGGACCGTGGTCAGCAGCACCAGGGCGACGGCGCCAAGGACCAGGGCCGCCCCGATCCGAACAGCGCGGCGGTGATCCAGCCGCGACCCGAGGCGGCCCTGGACCGCGGAACCTGCCGCCCACGCGACGGCGCCGCCGGTCAGGGACAAGCCCGCGAAGGTGGGTGAGAAAGCGTAGCGCTCGACCAGCAGGTAGGGCAGGTAGACCTCGGCGCCGAAGAAAGAGGCAGAAGCCAGGCCGCGGGTGAGGATAACGCTGGGAAGTCCGCGGCGGGCGGTCAATGTTCCCCGCGGCACCAGCGGGCGGACCGCGATGAGGGCCACGACGACGGCCGCCACGGCCACGGCTCCGCCCGCCACCGGAAGCCTGGCGGAGAGGTTCAGGCCGAGCACGGCGAGCGCTGCGAGGGCGGCCCAGGCCAGCCTCCCGATCCCGGAGGAAAGCCCCGGACTGCGGGGGGACATGTCCTCCGGTGCTGCGGTTGTCCGGGCATCGGATGCCCGGGGTACGCCGTCGGGTGCGCCGTCGGGCTCGTCGTCGGGCTCGTCGTCGGGGGTTCCGTCGGTGGTGCCTTCGGGGGTGGCGTCCCGCGTGCCGTGCAGCCCGCGCAGCGCCGGAACAATCATCAGCAGCGCCGGCACCACAAGCCCCACCACGCCCAGGAACACCCAGTGCCAGCTGGCCAGCTGCGCCACAAGGCCCGCGGCGAACGGACCCACCAGCGAGGGGATCACCCAGGCTGCGGAAAAGGCGGCGAAGATCTTGGGGTGCAGCACGGGCGGATAGACCCGGGCGATCACGACGTACAGCGCCACCGTCATGGCGCCGCCACCCAGGCCCTGGACCAGCCGGCCGGCCACGAGGGCTGGCATGGCCGCTGCTGTCCCGGCGATCAGCAGACCCACCACAAACATGGCGACAGATGCGTACAGCGGTCCGACCGGGCCGCGCCGGTCGGACCAGTTGCCGGCTGCCACCATCCCGATCACGCCGGTGGCGAGCGGGCCGGCGAAGGCCAGGGCGTAGAGGCTGGCACCCTCCAGCTCCCGGCTGACCACGGGCATGATCGTGGTCACCGCCAGCGATTCGAAGGCGGCCAGGAACACGAGTGCACAGGCGCCCAGGGTCACCAGCAGGTAATCGCGGTGGAAGATGCCGGCTGATTCCAGGGTCGGAGCGGGAACGGAACTGGGCAAGGGCCTGGCCTGATCAATTGTCGTGGACAACCTCAACGGGGGTTCAGGTCGAGGTCGGCTGCCGCGGAGCATTCCGGCGGAGCCGGAATGGAACTCAAGGGGAAGCATGCCACAGCTTGCCGGCGGCACGCACCATGCGCGCGGCATCAGTTCTATACTCGCGGGAAGACCGGCGACAGGGGCGCAGTGACGTGAGTGCACGAATCGGAATCATTGGCGGCGGGATCGTCGGCATCGCGCTGGCCCGCGCGCTCGTGCAGCGCGGGCTCGGTGAGGTTACCGTCTTTGAGAAGGAGCATCGGCTGGCCGCCCACCAGACCGGGCACAACTCGGGCGTCGTGCACGCCGGCCTCTACTACGCGGCCGGGTCGCTGAAGGCACAGTTGTGCGTGGCCGGACGCGCGGCCCTTCGGGACTACTGCCAGCAGAAGAACCTTCCGTACCGGGAGGTCGGCAAGCTTGTGGTCGCCGTTGACGAGTCCGAACTGCCCGCCCTGGCCGAAATCGAAAAGCGGTCCCGGGCGAACGGCGTGCCGGGCCTTGCCCGGATCAACGACGCGTCCGGGTTGCATGAGATCGAACCGCACGTCGCCGGCGTGGCGGCGGTCCATTCACCGCACACCGCCGTCGTCGACTTTGCGGCGATCACCGAAGCGATGGCGCAGGACGTCCGGGAAGCCGGCGGCACCATCCTGCTCGGGCAGGAGGTGCTGTCGATGACCGTCGACGGCGCCACCGTGCGGGTCGGCACCGCCGGGTCGCAGCACGCCTTCGACCGGGTGATCGCCTGCGCCGGCCTGCAGTCCGACGTCGTTGCCCGCCTCGTGGGCGCCGACCCCGCACCGAAAATCCTTCCCTTCCGGGGCGAATACTGGTCCCTGAAACCGGAACGGACCGCCCTGGTGCGCGGGATGATCTACCCGGTGCCCGACCCGCGGTTCCCCTTCCTCGGCGTGCACTTCACCCGCGGTGTGTACGACGACGTGCACGTGGGTCCCAACGCCGTCCCGGCGCTCGCCCGGGAAGGCTACGGCTGGCTCGCCGTCTCGGCGAAGGACACCTGGGACTCCCTGCGCTGGCCCGGAGCGGGTCCGCTGGCGAAAAAACACTGGCGGATGGGGATCGACGAGATCAGCGGCTCTCTCGTCAAACCGCTCTACTACCGCAAGGCCCGGCGCTTCATCCCGGACTTGGCCATGTCGGACCTGACGGCGAAGACGGCTTCCGGTGTGCGGGCCCAGGCCTGGGGGCGCGACGGGACCCTGCTGGATGACTTCGCCGTGGACCAGGTCGGGCCGGTCACGCTGCTGCGGAATGCGCCGTCGCCCGCTGCCACCTCCTGCCTGGCCATCGCGGACCACCTCATCGACAGGTATCTGGGGGCCCCGCTGTCCTGATTCCTGGGCTGGCGTCGGCTATCGATCGCCCGTGTCGGGCCGAAGTGCCCTTCTTGCGATTCCCTGCCGAAACGTAGCCTGTGCCTTACACGATAAGGGGCCCGCGATGTCCGCTCGCACAGTCGAGACAGCAGGAATTCTCTGGGCAACGCCGGGGGCAAGCCGCAACCGCGGGGGCATCGCCCGCTGCACAGGCTCCGGGCGAGGTCTACGACGACCAGCAGCTCGTTGACATCGCGACGGCAGCGGTGCGCTCGCGGACCCTTCAGGGGATCGTGATTGACACGAGGACCGTCCGTGAAACGGCCAAGTACGCCGCCGGGCCTGCCAGTACCAGCGTCACGACGCCGGACCAGTGCGCCGCCTTCCGCCTGCATGAGGAAACAGAGGCCGCGTCGCGGCGGACCGACACTGGCGTGAACTTCGCGGAGGGCCGCCTGCCCCTCGCCGCGCAAGAGTCGCAGACGACCACTATCACCTTCGTGATCAGGAGCGCGCCGCACGACAAACTAGCCGCTGCGGACTTCACTAATACGGACGTCCTGGCGGCACAGTGTGCCCAATTCGAACGGAGCTACACCTACTCCGTGGCCGGCGGCGGGGCGATGTCGTCAACGTATGAGGCCCGGCTCGTGCCGGTGCCGCCCGTCGGGGAACAGGCGTACGCGACCACGCAGAAGGCGAAGGGGCTCGGCCCAATGGACATCGGGACGGCCGGACTGCACGTGCTGGCCGGAACCGTATCCATCGACATGGCTCTGTCCCTTTGGCCAGTGGACTCCGGGACGACCGCACGCGCCGTGGAATCCATGGCGGGCTTTGCCCGGGACCTCATCGACGAGGCAGTGAAGAATCCGCCCAGCGCTCCGAAGCCTGATCCCGCCGGCGCCCGCAGCCCCGACGAGCTCAGCCAGTTGCTCAAGGGCGTGACGGGCGGGGCCGGCACGGAGCTTTATGTGACGCCGACCGGGGCCCGCGCGGTCACCAGTTCGTCAGGTGGCTCGCCACTCCCGTCTCCAGCGGGCTGCGTTTACGACGACGCCGCCTACTTCGGAATGCTGGCAGGCGCGGCGACCATGGCCCAGGGCATCGTGTCCACCGCCGACAAGCTGGTTTCGCTCGACGTGACCATCATCAGCCTGGGCACGGCGCTCGCCCGGCCGTACCCCTTCGACGCCCGGACCACGGCACTAGAGGGTTGCACGTCCATCCAGGCGAACGTCCTGGGCCAGGGCGATCTCTCGTGGTCGGAGGTTAAGCCCCTGGCCGTGCAGTTCGACGCCGATTCCAGCCATGCCTTCAGGTACCGGGCCTCGGACGGAACCGGACGTTCCTACGTCCGTCTCGGCGCCCGGAAGGGAACGCTCACGGTGGAAGTGGACACCATGAGGTATCGGCCGCTCGAGGAGGACGAGGTCCAGGCCTCAGTCGACGCGGCAAGCGCCGTCATCCGGCAGGTCTTCGCGAAAGCCGGCCTGTAGGGGCCACGCCCGGTCTCCTCCGAGCCGCAGCGATCCTTCCGTCAGCTGCCGATGAAGCGGTTCCGCCCGGCGCGGTAGCCGAACACCGCCGCCAGCGATCCGACGGCGAGGAAGAGCACACCCGCCGCCGCGAACGACCCCGTGGCCTGGTGCAACTGGCCGACCAGCAGCGTCCCGGTGGACCCGACCCCGTAGCCCACGCCCTGCATCATCCCGGACAGGTGCGCCGCGGTGTGCCCGTCCCGGGTGCGGACCATGATCATGGTGAGCGCGACGGCGGTCAGGCTGCCCTGGCCCAGGCCCAGCAGCCCGGTCCACAGCCAGATCAGCTCCAGCGGCCCGAAAATGCTGAGCGCGAAGCCGCCTCCGGTCATCAGCGCCACCACGGTGTTGATCGCGCGCTGGTCCCGCAACCGGGTGGCGAGCGCCGGCGCGAACAGGGACCCCAGCATTTGCAGCACGATCGAGACCGAGACGATCACCCCGGCCGTGCCGCCGTCCACCCCGCGCTCGCGCAGGATCGGGGCCAGCCAGGCGAAAACGCTGAACGACATCATCGCCTGCAGCACCATAAAGATGGTCACCTGCCACGCGACTGCCGAACGCCATACGTTCACGCCGCCCTGCGCAACCTGGTGCCGGCCGTGGCGCTGCCGGAGGGCCAGCGGCAGGAACAGCAGAAGAACGACGCCGGCGGGCAGTGCCCAGAACCGCAGCGCCGCTGTCCACTCCGCCGTGGCGCTGAAGACCGGATAGGTGAAACCGGCGCCGAGCGCCGCAGAGGCGCAGATCGCAGTGGTGTACAGGCCACCCATCAGGCCGAGCCGGTGCGGGAAGTCACGCTTGACCAGACCCGGCAGCAGCACGTTGCACAGCGAGATCGCCGCACCGCAGGCAGCCGTCCCGGCCAGCAGGGCCGGGAGGTGCCCGGCGCCGCCGGCCTCCAGGGGCCGCAGCAGGAGCCCTGCCGTCAGCACGGCCATGGCCCCCAGGAGCACGCGCTCGGCGCCGAAGCGGCGGGCCAGCACGGGCGCGAGCGGCGCGAAAACGCCGAGCAGCGTCACCGGCACCGTGGTGAGGACAACGACGGCCCAGCCCGGCAGCCCGGCGTCGGCCGTCACCTCGGGCAGGACCGCGGAGAAGCTGGAGAACACGGTGCGCAGGTTCAGCCCGATCAGGACCAGGCACACACCCAGGTAGGCCAGGCTGCGGCGGCTCCCGACCCGGGTGGGCTCCGCCGCGGGGACGTCGTCGATCTCGGCGTCCACCAGCAGGCTTCGGCGGTCTTCGACCCCGACGCCGGTGGCGGCGGGGTCCTGGGAGCTTTTCGGTACAGTCACGGCCCCATTCTGGCAGGCTCCGCGCCGCCGGCCGTGTCACGGCGCCCGGCCGGGACTCCACTATTCTGGAAGGGATGAGTGAATCCCCAGAATCCCCCGAAACACCGAAGCCTCCCCGGCCGGTGACCCCCGGCACGCAGGCCGCCTTCGGCACGTACGGCGGCCGTCCGGTCAGCTTCGTGCGTCGCGGCACCCGCCTGCAGGGCCGCCGCCAGGTCGCGTGGGAGGAACATTCCGACCGGTGGGCCGTCGAGGTCCCCCGCCACATCGCCAACACCTCCGTGCACCCGGACTATGTCTTCGACGCCGAGGCCGAATTCGGCCGCACGGCCCCCCTGATCGTGGAGATCGGCTCCGGCCTGGGCGACGCCGTCTGCCACGCCGCCGAAGCGAACCCGGACAAGGACTTCCTCGCTGTCGAGGTCTACACCCCGGGACTGGCCAACACCCTGATCAAGATCAACAGCCGTGGCCTGGCCAACGTCCGCGTCGTGGAAGCGAATGCCCCCGAAGTGCTCGCCACCATGCTGCCGGCCGGGTCCGTGACCGAACTCTGGGTCTTCTTCCCGGACCCGTGGCACAAGTCCCGGCACCACAAACGCCGCCTGATCCAGCCGGCCTTCGCGGAGCTCGCCGCACGGGCCCTCAAGCCCGGGGGCATCTGGCGGATCGCAACGGACTGGTCCAACTATGCCGTCCACGTCCGCGACGTCCTGGCCGGCTCCGCCGACTTTGAGAACCTGCATGACGGCGAGCGCAGCGGCGACGAAAGCCCGCTCACCCGGGTCTGGGAATCCGGCGTCGAGTCCCTCGTGGGCGGGGCCCCGGTGAAGGAGGGCCGCGCCCCGGTAAGCACCGAACACACCGGCCCCAATGAGGGAACCGATGAGGCCGGCGGCTGGGCGCCGCGGTTCGATGGGCGGATCCTGACGAGTTTCGAGAACAAGGCGCACGACGCCGGCCGGCTCATCTTCGACCTCAGTTACCGGCGCCGCTAGTCCCGCCACACGTCAGTGCTGTTCCCGGCGGGCTTCGCGTGGCACGATTACGGAAAGGCATGATCCGGGCGGAATGGACGTCCGGCAGAACCACCGAGTCAGTCGAGGAACCCGCCATCAAAAGAGAACTGAAGGACGCCGCGGACGCGGCCGAAAGCGTCACGAATTCCCGCGCACTGGAGCTGGTGGCCCGTGCCGGTTTTGCGGTCAGCGGCATCCTGCACTTCCTGATCGGACTCGTCGCGATCCGGCTGGCCATGGGTGGCGAAGGCGAGGCCGACGTCAGTGGCGCCGTGGAGCAACTCGCCGCGCAGCCGGCAGGGCCGTTGCTGCTCTGGAGTTCCTTCGTAGCCTGCGTGGCCCTTGCGATCTGGCAGGCCAGCGATGCGATCTTCGATTTTGAACACCTGCCGGCGAAGAAAAAGCTGGGGAAAAAGGCCAAAGCCGCCCTCCAGGCGGTGGTCTACGCCGGACTCGCCCTCACCCTGTTCTCTTTCGCCAACGGCGCCGGGAAGGAACACACCAGCTCCACCAGCGACCTCACGGCGTCCATCCTGAAAGCCCCGGGCGGCTACGCGCTGCTGCTCGTCGTCGGCGCGGGCGTGGCCATCGCCGGCATCATCTACGCCATCCGGGGCTTCCGGCAGTCCTTCACCAAATACCTCCGGCTCCCCGCCTCGCCGCGGGCACGCTCGGCGGTGACCATCCTCGGCGTCGTCGGATACGCCGCGAAAGGCATCGTCCTGCTGCTGGTGGGGCTGCTGGTCATCATCGCCACGGTGACGGCCCACCCTGAGGAGTCCACCGGGCTCGACGGCGGCCTGAAGGCCCTTCGCGACCAGCCGTTCGGCCTGTACATCCTGGCAGCCGTCGGCGTCGGCCTGATCTTCTACGGCATCTTTATGATGGTGCGGGCCAAACTCGCCAAGATGTAAGGCCGGACATGCCCAGCCCGGACATCCGCGGCCCCGGCCCGGGTTCCTCGTTCGTCCTGACCGGAACACTGATCACCGACGGCGCCGCCACCGCTGATTCCGTCGTGGCGGTGGCCGGCGGCGGGATCTCCTATGCCGGGCCGCGGAGCGGCTTCGACGCCGCGGGCTTCGACGCCGGCGTCCGCGCCGCGGGCTTCGGCCACGTGGCGGAGATCGACCTTCCGGCGGGCAGTTCGATCCTTCCCGGGCTCGTTGACCTGCACTGCCATGGTGCAGCCGGCGGCGATTTTCCCACCGGTGACAACACGGCGTGCCGCGCGGCCGTCGAATTTCTGCACCGCAACGGAACCACAACGCTGCTGGCCAGCCTCGTGACCGCGCCGGCGGAGGAGCTCCTCCGGGGAATGGGGGTGCTGCGGCCGCTCGCCGACGAGGGCCTCATCGCCGGCATCCACGCCGAAGGCCCGTTCCTCGCCCGCGCCCGCTGCGGGGCGCAGGACCCGGCGTGGCTTCGGGACCCGGACCCTGAGCTGCTGCGCCGGCTGCTGCACGCGGCCGGCGGCACGCTCACGACCATGACGTATGCCCCCGAACTGCCCGGAGCCGCCGGGCTGGTCAGCCTGCTCGCCGGGAACGGTGTGACACCTTCCCTGGGCCACACCGACGCCGATGCCCAGACCGCCGCAAACTCGCTGGCCGCCGCGGCGGAAGCCCTGCGGGGAACGGGCCGGCGGCCGACGGTGACGCACCTGTTCAACGGGATGCCGCCGCTCCACCACCGGAGCCCCGGTCCCGTGGCAGCATGCCTGCGCCTCGCGGCCGCCGGCACCGTGGCGGTGGAACTCATCGGCGACGGCGTCCATCTGGACGCCGAGACCGTCCGGATGGTGTTCGGGCTGGTCGGCGCCGGCAACGTCGCCCTGGTCACCGATTCCATGGCGGCGACCGGCCTGCCCGACGGCGACTACGAACTCGGCCGCTCCCCCGTGGTGGTGCGCGACGGCGTGGCGGCCCTGAAGAGCAGCGGTGCCCTCGCCGGCGGCACTGCCACGCTGCTCGACGTCGTCCGCCGGACCATCGCCGCCGGCGTCGCACCCGCAGACGCCGTCAAAGCCGCGACCCTGGTTCCGGCCGGGATCCTGGGTCTTGGAACCGAGATCGGGAGCCTGCGGCCGGGCAGGCGCGCCGACGTCGTGGCGGTGGACCACGACTTCCGGCTCGTCGTGGTCCTGCGCGGCGGACACGCCCTGACGCGGCCACAGTCATGACGCCCCCGGGCGCGAAACTGGGGCGTTTGTGATCGTTTGTTTCAGAACGTGTCGTCATTATTGGAAAATCGAAGATTCTGCAGGAAAGTAGGTGTTGCCGCCAGCCGAAACGGTTGCCGCAACGAAAAAAGTCCTTCTGAACGAATTACCAACCATCCAGATCGGCTGAGAGACCTGGCTCGATGACGCCGTAGCAACCACCCTTCGGGCACGGTGCTAATGCCAGGACCGATGGATATTGCCACGATCCCAAGTACCTCCGACCTGCGCCTTTGCGGTGGCTGGCGGGTGGGGCCTGTGATTCTGGAGTTCCTCGGTCATGACCGAGAGGATCCCCGATGGATACCAATAGATCACGCACGGCCACGACGAACGCGAAGGCCAAACGCCGCCCGCTGCGCTTGCTGACCCTGATGGGGGCGGCGGCCCTGGCCCTGAGCGCCTGCGGCGCCAACCCGGCCGGCGCCGCGGCATCGCAGACCCAGGATGGAACCCCGGTGCAGGGCGGGACGTTCGTCTTCGCCGAGGTCACCCCGATCAATAACTTCCAGACCCAGGCGGCGCGCTTTTACGAGAAGGCGAACGTCCTGAACAGCGTGCTGGACCGGCTGACCTATTTCGATGCCATTAAGGGCGAGCTCGTCCCCTGGATCGCCAGCAAGTTCACCGCAAGTGAGGATCAGACCAAGTTCACCTTCACGATCCGCCCGGGCGTGAGCTTTAGCGACGGGACACCGCTGGACGCCAAAGCGGTCCAGGCAAACTTCGAGGCGCTGGGGAAGGGTATCGAGGGCGCGAAGATCCAGCCGAACGTTGATTTCTCCGCCTACAAGTCCTCGCAGGTCATCGGCGAGGACCAGGTGGAAGTAACCCTGTCCTCCCCCGACGCCAACTTCCTGCGCGCCACGTCCTCCGTCACCGCAGGACTCGTGTCGGCAAAGACCCTCACCCTCGATAACGCCGGCCAGTCGGCCATCGCGAAAATCTCCGGATCGGGCCCCTTCACCTTCGAATCAGAGAAGGCCGATGAGGAAATCGTCCTGGCAAAGCGTTCCGACTACGCCTGGGCTCCGGAGGGTGCTGCCAACCAGGGCGCCGCCTACCTGGACAAGGTCGTCGTGAAGTACCTGCCGGAGGTGGCACACCGTGCGGGTGCCGTGCAGACCGGCCAGGTTGATCTGGTCCGCGGACTGCAGCCGGCCGACGAGACTGCCCTTGCCGGCAGCGGCAACCAGGTCCTGCCGGCCAAGGGCATTGACTTGACGGCAAACATGGCGGCAGTGCGGGTCGGCAGCGGCAAGCTGGCGGACGCGAAGGTCCGCCAGGCGCTGCAGTTTGGGATCGACCGGCCGACACTCAAGGACACGGTGCTCTCCGACAGCTACGAGCTCGCCGGTTCCATCCTGAACCGTGAAGCGCCTGACTTCGTTGATCTCTCCGCCGATCTGGCCTACAACCCGGAGAAGTCCAAGAGCCTGCTGGAGGAAGCCGGATGGGCAGTCGGCTCCGACGGCATCCGCGCCAAGGACGGCCAGAAGCTTGAGGTCACCGTCACGTCATCAAACAACTCCGTGGTCATCAAGCCCGCTTTCGAACTGATCGAGCAGCAGTGGCGCGAGATCGGCGTGAAGCTGGTCAACCGGGCCGCGGACAACGCCTTCCTGGCGACTGCCATGAAGGATCCCAACGTGGAATTCTTCGGGACCCGGCAGTTTGCCTACGGCGGCCTGGGGCCAGTCTTCGGCCCGGTCACCAACACGCAGACGTTGAACGCGGACCAGCAGCTCAATGGACTCTTCGCCACGGAACGCGCCGCCACCACCGCCGCCGCGCACAAGCAGTCCGTCGCCGACGAGCAGCGCGCGCTGGTGGTCGACCAGGCGTTGGCCCTCGTGCTCTGGGACGAGGTCCAGGTCTACGGCGCCAATGCGAAGTCGCATGTCGAATTCACCTCCGGCACCGCACCGATCTTCCAGGGCGCCTGGAAGACCGGCAAGTAGATGGTCATGGGCCTCTACTTTGCGCGGCGCCTCGGACAGGCACTGCTTGTCATCTGGCTGGCGTACACGCTCGTTTTCCTGGCAATCCAGCTGCTGCCCAGCGATCCGGTCACGATCTTCCTCTCGGCGGACGCAGCGGCTGACCAGGCGACCATTGATGCCATGAAGGCCCAGTACGGCTATGACCAGCCGCTGCTGGTGCAGTACTTCAACCAGCTTGGGCAGTTGCTCGGTGGAGACGTCGGGTACTCCCTGGCCTCCGGGCAGTCGGTGGCGGCCCGCATCGGTGCGGTGGCCGGATCCACCCTGGCGCTGGCCTCCAGTGCCTTCGTGCTGGCCGTCGTCCTGGCTGTGGCCCTCGTGTCCGCGGCAACGTTGAGCCGCTCGACGGCGCTGAAGCGCTTCATCACCAATCTGCCGCCGTTGTTCGCAGCGGTACCGGTGTTCTGGCTCGGGCTGGTGTTGCTGCAGCTGCTGTCCATTCAGCTCGGCGTGATGTCCCTTTTCCCGGACGGTTCCTTTGCCTCGCTGGCAGTTCCCGTGCTGGTCCTGGCCCTTCACGTTTCCGCCCCGATCGCGCAGGTGCTGCTCAAGAGCATCACGCACGTCTATGAGCAACCGTTCATCGACGTACTGCGGGCGAAGGGCGCGTCCCCCGCATGGATCTTCTACCGCCACGCCCTGAAGAATGCTGCAGGTCCGGCCATGACCATTGCCGGTATCACCGTCGGAACCCTGCTTGCCGGTTCCGTCATCACGGAGACCGTTTTCGCCCGCTCCGGCCTGGGCTCGGTGGTCCTGCAGGCCGTCACCGTCCAGGATGTCCCGCTGGTCCAGGGCCTGGTCCTGCTGACGGCGTCGGCCTTCGTTGCAGTGAACCTGATCGTCGACCTGCTGTATCCGCTGCTGGATCCCCGGATCCTCAAGAGCAGTGCGCACGGCTCGCCACGAGCACTGACTGCCTGAGACCGAACGGAGAACCTTGTGAGCATAGAGCTACTACGAACAGATCCTATTAATGAGGTGGCGCAGCCGCCGGCCGGTGGCAGCGCTGTCCCGACCGGCCAGGTAAAACGCGATGGAAGCCTCCTGCGCTTGGTGGGCCTGTGGCTGACCGTCCTTCCCCTGTTAATTGTTCTGGGGTGGGCCTTTTTACCGGGCCTGTTCACCGCCTTCGACCCCATCAGCGGCATTCCGAAGCAGAAATTCCAGCCGCCAAGTGCCGGGCACTGGTTCGGCACCGACCACCTGGGCCGGGACGTCTACGCGCGGGTCGTGCACGGCACCTCGCAGACCCTGCTCACCGCAGGGCTCGCTGTCCTGATCGGCTTCGTGGTGGGAACGTTCCTGGGCCTGTTTGCTGCGACGGCCGGCCGGGCCGCCGATGCGGGCACCATGCGCCTCGTCGACGTTCTCCTGGCTGTGCCGGGATTCCTGATCTCCCTGATCATCGTGACAGCGTTCGCGCCCGGACCGATCTCGCTCGGCGTGGGCGTGGGCATCGCCTCGATTGCCTCATTCGCCCGCGTAGTGCGCTCGGAAGTCCTGCGCGTCCGCAACCTGGACTACGTCGAGGCCGCCTTCCTCAACGGCGGATCCTACTGGTCCGTCGTCTGGAAGCATGTCCTGCCGAACTCCTGCGGACCGGTCCTCGCCCTGCTTGCCGTCGACCTTGGCGCCGCCATCCTCGCAATTTCCGGGCTTGGCTTCCTCGGCTTCGGCGCCCCTCCGCCCACCCCGGAATGGGGCCTGCTGATCTCTGAGGGTCGGCAATACCTCGCCGGCGCCTGGTGGATGACCAGTCTGCCGGGCCTGGTCATCGTGCTGACGGTCGTGCTTCTGGCCGGCCTCGGACGCCAACTTCTCAAGACCTTCCGGTTCTAGACAGGAGCCCCATGACTCACGCCGTAAAACCCATCGTCGAACCCGGACCTTTGCTTGAGGTGCGCGGACTGCAGGTCGAATACGGCCGCGGCCCGGCGGCCATCGTGGCCGCAGAGTCACTCGAACTGGTCCTCAAGCCGGGCGAAATCGTCGCCGTCGTCGGCGAATCCGGTTCCGGAAAAAGCACGCTCGCCAAATCGCTCATCGGCCTGCTCCCCGCAGCGGCCACGGTCTCCGCCGGAACCATCATGTTCGACGGAATTGAGCTGACCGGCCTTTCCGAACGCGCCATGGAGAAAATCCGTGGACGCAAAATCGGCATGGTCCCGCAGGACCCCGGCGCCTCACTGGATCCGGTGAAGACGGTCGGATCCCAGGTGGCCGAAGTCTTCCGGCTGCACCCGGAGGAAGGCAAGCGCTCCAAAAGCGAGATCCGGACGGAGGTCATCCGGCTCTTCGAACTGGTGGGCATCGACCGACCTGCGGAGCGGCTGAAACAGTACCCCCACGAACTCTCCGGCGGACTCAAGCAACGGGTCCTGATCGCGATCGCCTTCAGCCTGGGACCGAAGCTGCTGATAGCCGATGAACCGACCTCGGCGCTGGACGTCACCGTGCAGCGCCGGGTTCTTGAGGTATTCAGCAGGCTGGCCCGGGACCATGGGACGGCCGTCATCTTCGTGACGCACGACCTGGCCGTCGCCACGGACCTGGCCGACCGGATCGTGGTGATGCGGCAGGGCAGGATCCTGGAAGACCGTCCGGTGACCGATATCCTGTCGCGGCCGGAGGACGACTACACGGTCAGGCTGCTCCGGGAGGCCTCGCCGGCCGCCCCGAAAGCTGCCCCGGCCGCCGTGGGCACCGCCCGCGAGGAGCCCCTTGCGGCGATCGAAGTCCGCGGACTCACCAAGGTCTTCGGCAAGGGCGAGACCGAACACCGCGCCGTGGATGACGTCAGTTTTGCGGTGCGCCAAGGAACCACTTTCGCCCT
Source organism: Pseudarthrobacter sp. RHLT1-30-1 (assembly GCF_059383415.1). NCBI lineage: Bacteria > Bacillati > Actinomycetota > Actinomycetes > Micrococcales > Micrococcaceae > Pseudarthrobacter > Pseudarthrobacter sp. RHLT1-30-1. The sequence continues at coordinate 80,760 of NZ_JBWZCG010000004.1, read as the reverse complement.
GGTCGGGGAATCCGGGTCGGGCAAGTCCACCACAGCCCGCATGATCATGCGCCTGCTGGACCCGACGTCGGGCACCGTGGTGGTGCATGGGAACGACGTCACCTCGACCCAGGGCAACGACAAACGCGAGCTGTGGCGCTCCCTGCAGCTGGTGTACCAAAATCCGGACTCGGCGCTCGATCCGCGGCTGACCGTTCAAGACATCGTCGCCGAACCCCTGGTGAATTTCCGTGCCGGGTCCCGCCTGGAGCGTCGTGCCCGGGTTGCCGAACTCCTTGACCAGGTGAACCTCCCCGCGCGCGTCACCGGCAGCAGGACCAAGGAACTGTCCGGCGGCCAGCGCCAGCGCGTGGCGATCGCCCGGGCCCTCGCCCTTGGTGCCCGCACCATCGTGCTGGACGAGGCCCTTTCCGCCCTGGACGTCCTGACGCAGGCCCAGATTCTGGTCCTGCTCGAAAACCTGCAACGCGACCTGGGACTGTCCTACCTCTTCATTTCCCACGACCTGCACGTTGTTGAACGCTTCGCCCACGACGTCGGCGTGATGAGTCGGGGCCAGCTGCGGGAAGTCGGCCCGACTGCGCAGGTCTTCGCCAACCCACAAAGCGAATACACCCGCCTGTTGCTCGATTCCAACCCCGGCCACCGCCTGCGCGAACTAGTTACAACCGGCCACTAAGAACGTCAGTCCCCCTTCAACGTTAGGAACATGATGACTGTCTCGACAGAAGTAAGAGAACTCAGCGGAGAGGCCCGCTACGCGGCGTTGTCCGCGCGCTTCCAGGATGTCTTCGCACGGATCGCAGAAGGTGCCCTGGAACGCGAGTCCACCCACGTCCTGCCGTTCGAGCCCGTGGCCTGGCTGAAGGAAAGCGGATTCACCACCCTCCGTGTCCCAGCCGGGCACGGCGGGGACCCCGTCAGCTATGAGCACCTGAGCCGGCTGCTGATCGAACTCGCCGCCGCGGACTCCAACGTTTCACACCTGCTGCGGTCACACTTCTCGTTCGTGGAAACGATTGCGCTGCAGCCCATCGAATTCCGCAACCGCTGGTTCCCCCGGGTCCTCGCCGGTGAGATCTTTGGCAATGCTGCCACGGAACGCTCCGGCAACGCGCTGGGCACCACCCAGACGAAGCTTCGCGAGGTGGGGGGCCGTTGGCTGCTCAAGGGCGAAAAGTACTACACAACCGGCAGCATCTTCGCCGACTGGGTCGTGGTCATGGCAAGCACGGAGGGCCGTGAGGGCCGCCAGTACGCACTGGTCCGTGTGAACGACCCCAAAGTCACGATCCTGGACGACTGGGACGGTTTCGGGCAGCCGCTCACCGGCACCGGAACGGCCATTTTCGATGACGTGGAGGTCGACGCCGGGGACATCATCCAGCGCAAGGTCACCAGTACGCTGGAACCGGCTTTCTTCCAGCTTGCACTGCTGACCGTGCTCGTCGGAATCGGCCAGGCGGCGCTTCGCGACGCCAGCAGGCTGGTCCGCGAGCGCACCCGTACGTTCAATACCGGGTCAGGTTCACTGTTCCGGAACGATCCGCTGATCCAGGAACGCGTGGGCCAGATCGCCGCCGGCGTCTACGCCGCGCAGTCCATCGTGGTGGCAGCCGCACGCGACCTCGATGCCGCCGTCGACCCTTCTCTCGGACTTGATGGGGAGGCCGCCTTCGTCCGGGCCGAACTGGGAGTGCAGCAGGCACACGTGAGCGTCCCCGGCCTGGTCCTGGCCGCGGCCAATGAGCTGTTCGATGTCACCGGCGCTTCGTCGACCAGCCGCAGCAAGGGGCTGGACCGGCACTGGCGCAACGCCCGGACCGTAGCCACCCACAACCCGGTGGTGTTCAAGGCGCGGTCCGTCGGCGACTATCACATCAACGGAACCATTCCCACCGGCCTCCACAGCATCGGCGATGCGGTCCAGGCAACCGCGCCCGGCCAGGGGAGCGATTCCTGATGGGGACCTTCGATGAACGTCCGCGGCTGCTCCTGAGCGCTTTCGTGATGAACACAACCACCCACATCCTGGGCGGTCAGTGGCGGCATCCGGAGGCGCAGCAGCACCGCTTCAACGAACTGCAGCTGTGGGTCGATCTGGCCCGTGAGCTGGAGGAGGCAAAATTCGATGCGATGTTCTTCGCCGACGTCGTGGGCCTCTACGGTGACCACGAGGGCGGCTGGGCCTCGCTGGTCGAGCGCGGGCTTCAGGTCCCCTCGAACGATCCGCTGGTGCTCTGCTCCGCTCTGGCCGCGGTGACCAAGGATATTGGCCTCGCCATGACGAGCTCGGTGATCCAGTCGGATCCGTTCCAGCTCGCCCGCCAGCTCTCGACCCTGGACCACATTTCCAATGGCCGGGTTGCCTGGAACATCGTTACCAGTGTGCTGGAGAACGCCCACCGGAACTTCGGCAACGCTGGACTCACTCCGCACGACGACCGGTACGACTGGGCCGAGGAATACACCGAGGCCGTCTACAAACTCTGGGAGGGTTCCTGGGACGACGACGCCCTGCTGGCCGACAAGGTCCGCGGCATCCACGCGGACCCGGCGAAGGTCCACAAGATCAACCACCGCGGGACCCGATACTCCATTGACGGTCCGCATCTGGTCGCACCCAGCCCGCAGCGCACCCCGTTCCTGTTCCAGGCGGGGAGCTCCCCCCGCGGCAAGAAATTCGCCGCTGAGAATGCGGAGGCGACTTTCCTCTTTGCGCCCAACGTGGACTACGTCAGGAAGCAAACCGCCTCGATCCGGGCCCTCGAGGCCGCGGCAGGCCGGGCCGCCGGCGACGTCAAGATCTTCGGCGGACTGTCCTTCGTGATCGGCAGCACCGAGGCAGAGGTCACCCGCAAACAGGCCGACTACGACGAGTATCTGGATCTCGACACGATCATCGCGCATATCGGCGGCGGGATCGGCGTCGATTTGGGCGGTCTCCCGCTCGATACCCCGCTGGGCGAGATCGAGACCGAGGGTGCCCAGGGTGTCCTTCAGGCGGCCATCGCATCCGTTCCGGGCGGCAAGCCGACCATCGGTGACCTGGCACGTTACCGGGCCAAGGCCCAGCAGATCGCCGGCACCCCGGAACAGATCGTGGACGAACTGGAACGCTGGCAGGATGCCGGGATCGATGGTGTGAACATCATCAACCAGATCATCCCCGGGTCCTACACGGACTTCATCCAGGGGGTGCTGCCCGAGTTGCAGCGCCGCGGCCTGGCCCAGACGGAGTACGCGCCGGGCACGCTGCGTGAAAAGGTCTTCGGCCGTGGCTCGAAGCTCGAGCCGACCCACCCCGCAACACGTTATCGCGGTGCCTTCAGTGATCTGTCGGCCGCAGCAACGGTGAAGCCGAACGACTTGGCTCAGCTGCCGGCTTGGCCAGGCACCACTGGACCACGGCAGGCGGCGTGCCTGCCGTGGTCAGGCGGCGCCGGTAAGGCGGCGCCGGCCGTGGTCACACGGCGCCGGTAAGCATCCCGGCACGGAGCTGAACGCCGGAGTAGTTGCCTTTGTAAAAGACCAGGGGTTCCGCGTCGGTGCGTGCACTGAGGGAGCGGATGGCCGCGACAACGATCGTATGGTCGCCGCCGTCGTATTCATGGTGGAGCTGGCAGTCCACCCAGGCCAGGGCCTCGGGCAGCACAGGGTTGCCCAGCGGCGACGGAGAGTGGTCCACTCCGGCGAATTTTTCGGTGCCCGACCGGGCGAATTGGGCGGCCAGATGGAGGACGTCCGGGCCGGGCTGAAAGTCACCAGGGCGGGCTCCAGCGACAGGGACGAAAAGGACTGGCAGGTAAACCCGGCGGGGCCGTCGTTCGTGGCAGCGGTGATCACCGTCAACCCGGTAGCGAAATGACCCAGAACGTGACGGAGCCGTTGCGGGCTCAGGTCTGAATGATCCGTCATGGCGATTCCTTTCGAAGCTTTCCCCCTATCAATCACCGTTGCTTCCGGTTCCCAACACCAGCCGGAACCTGCGGACGCGCAGCGCAACATCGCTTCACACGACGCAGGGAATTGCCACGGCGGGCCGTCACCCCGTTTCATGAGGTGATCGCCCCACCGCCTGGCTCAGGGCTTGAAATCGTCGTGGACCACAACCCGGGACAGCTCAATCGTCCCGTCCGGCAACTGCCGTCGCCCAGTTCGACGATCGCAGCCCGCACTGGCGCGGCCCAGCACGTCCTCGATGATGTACTCGGCCGCGCGGGCAGCCGTCCGGCGGTCTCGTGCCATCCGCAGCGGGCTGCGGTGCACGTCGGTCATCCAGCGAAGATCCTCCGAGTAGACACGTGCCGCGTTGCCGAACACGTGCGCCCCGTACGGCAGGGTGTCGCCGAAGGCATAGCTTTCCGGGCCGTTTTCCAGCCAGTAGACCTCGGCCAGATCCCCAATCCTTCGAAAAATATGTTCGACGTCGATCCGGTTGTCCTGCTGCTCCGGATGCCATGAGACAACCGCCGCCGGCCTGGTCCGACCCGACGCCATCAGCCGCAACGCGAGTTCTGCCCCCGAGGTGACAACTACATAAGACTGTTCCATAACGAATCCCCAATCGCCGGCGCGGACGGTGGCCGCAGGTGGTGGGGAAGGCGGCCGCTCCCCCACCGTCAGTAGAGCAGCGGGGTCCGACAGTTAGTGCGGGCCGGATTAATGAGGGCCTGCTTTGCGCGGGCCTTGCTTTATGCGCCCGCCGATGCCCAGACTGTCGCCGCCCCCGTTAACCGAGGGGCACGGCGATGACGGCCATGGTCTGGTGCTGCGCGTTCCGCATTTCGACGCTGGAGATGTTGGTGAGCTGCACGGGTGTGGCTCCGGTGATCCTGACCCTGCCGCTGGGCGTTGCCGTCCAGGCGCAGGCGCGGTCCTCGCCGCCGTCGCGGTCCTTCACCCACAGCGAGAAGGTGCCGTCCGCCGGCAGGCTCCGGGCCTCGACCGCAAGCTCGGTGCCCCACGTTTTCTTGACCATGCCCACCGTGATCTGCAGCCCGTCGCTGGCCTGGACCGAATAGCTGGCGTCCGGTTTGGGCGGCTGGTTGACCAGCGGCGCGGCCAGGATTCCGAGCGCGAGGCACGCCGCGGCGACCGCAGCGAGCGCCGCCGCCGCGCGGCGTCGTGTTTTCCGGCGCCGCGCGGACAATTCGTCAAGCATCCGCCGCGGCGTCGCGGCCGGCGCGGGGACCGACAGCGCCGGGACCGAGGGCACCGGTTCCCGCCCGGCTGCGGCCGCAGCGGCGCCGAGGGCGACGGCGTCGGGCACCGGGAGCGCGTCCAGCAGCGCCGGGAGGCTGGCCAGTTCGTCCAGTTCCTGCCGGCAGTCCGCGCAGCTGCCCAGATGCTGCTCAAAGGCGGCTGCCTCCTCCGGCGCCAGCCCGCCCAGCAGGTAGGCGCCGAGCAGCTGGTGCAGTTCCGTGCCGCTCACCGCTGCACCCCCATCTCATCAAGGATCGTCCGGAGGGCGCGCACGGCATAGAATGCGCGGGACTTCACCGTTCCGCTCGGGATATTCAAACTGACCGATGCCTCCTGGACGGTATAGCGGCGGTAATGCAAGGCCACAAGAACTTCACGGTGCTCCGCGCTGAGCCGCAGCAGCGCCTCTTCCATCAGGACCCGGTTGAGCAGTTCGTCGACGCGTTCCTCGCCGTCGGCCGGGTCGGCCAGATCCCGGTCCGCCGTTTCCCGGGGCCGGCGCTGGGCCTTGCGGTAATTGTCGATCAGGATGTTCCGGGCCGTCCTGAACAGGTAGCTGCGCAGGCTGCCGGTGATCTGTGGGGCCCGCTGCCAGACCCGCAGCACTGTCTCCTGCACGACGTCGTCCGCCAGCTGCGGGTCCCGGCAGGCGCCGAGGACGAAACGCCTGAGCGCCGGCCCGTGGTCGCGGTAGATCGCCGCCACGACGTCCTCGTCCAGCGACATACCCGTCCTCCCTGGCTCCTGCGGTCCTGCGCTTTTGCCCCTATGACGTGCGGACCGCCGGAACGGTTCACGCGCGGGGATTCGGGGGCGGGGCAAGGGACCTGCTGTGAACCATTCTTACGCCGGCGGCGTCGTATCGGGTAGCGCCGGCCTCGCCAGTTGGCCGGTTCGAGTCAAGGAGCAGCAGATGAAGAAGCACCTCAGCATTGGCCTGTCCGCGTTCGCCCTCGCAGCCCTGCTCTCCGGCTGCGCAGGCACCAGTGGGACAGGCACTTCCACGCCGCCGGCGGCCGCGACGACGACCGGCAGTGCCGCGTCGGTCCCGGCGACTTCGGCTCCGGCGTCGGCCTCGGCCTCGGAACCGGCCATGTCCACACCCGCCGTCGCCACACCGGACCTCAAGGTCGCGGAGTCAACCGCGGGCACGATCGTGGTCGACGGCAAAGGGATGAGCGTCTACTTCTACACGAAGGACGTGAAGGATTCCGGAGCCAGCGCCTGCACCGGCGGCTGCCTCACGGCGTGGCCTCCGGTCCTCGCCGCCGCCGACTCGCCAACAGTCGAGGGCATCACCGGCACCGTGGGCACGATTGACACCCCCGATGGCAAGAAACAGCTGACCATCAACGGGATGCCCGTGTACTACTTCGCCAAGGATCTGGCCGCCGGGGACATCCTGGGCCAGGGCGTCGGCAGCGTCTGGTACCTCGTGGCGCCCTCAGGTGAGATGATCACCGCCGCCGCCGGCGCCGGATATTAGCAGCGGGCCGGCGCCGGATATTGGCAGCCGGCGGCAGTGGCTCCGGCAGCCGGCGGCAGCGGTTCCGGCAGCCGGCGGCAGCGACGCCGGACGCTCAGGCTTAGTCGTCTTCGAGCTCGAACTCGACGGCGGCCAGGATCTCCTTCGTGTCCGGGTGGATCATGACCGCTTCGCGCTCATCGTCCAGCATGAGGAACTCGCCCTGGTCCGTGGTGAAATGCCACGCCAGGGTGGTCTGGCCGTCGTGGTCATAGTTGGGGTCGCCCATGGTGATCTTCAGGAGCGCGTGGCCGGCCACGTCGCAGAGCTCACGGATGATCATCTCGAATTCCGGGGTGTCCAGGAGTTCATCTTCGGCGGCATCGGCCTGGCGTTCGGCAAGGTTGGGGATCCGGGACACCCGCTCGGCCACGTGCCGGTCGAGCTCCTCCGCGTCCAGGACCAGCAGGTCCGGCTGGCCCCGCAGCCAGGCGGCGTTGAACGCAATGATGTCTTCGGTCTCCAGCAGGGTTTCGAACTCGCCGTCGAGCTCCTCCAGCTGACGGACAGCGTCCGGAACGCCCGCCTCGGCAGCGTCGTCCAGGTCCGCGTCCCCGTCCAGGTAGGCGTCGGCTTCCTCCTCGGAAAGCGAATCGAAGGCAGCTGCGGTGCGGTTGAACAGGTCCAGGTGCGCGGCGGCCCCCATCCCTTCGAGCCCGGTCCTGATGTAGGCGTCGACGTCCTCGCGGTCCGGGGCGGTGAACACGTACTGGGCGAAACCGCCGCCCAGCGACTGCGTCAGGTAGAAGTCAACGTAGTAGCTGCGCAATGCGGTGGGCGCGATTTCGTCGACGTCGAGCAACTCCGCGTACATGGTGTTGACCACGTCCACGTTGGCGTCCACGACGTCCGCGTCGCTGCCGTTGATGCTCTCCCGCGGCAGGACCGGCGCATTATTCGTGGCGGGAAGGTGGGCGGGAAGGGCGGTGGAAAGGCCGTTGCTCATGGAAAATCCTCACTGCTGAAGGCGGGTGGCGCTCCGGACCCCTTCACGGTACGTGGCACCGCGGTGCCCGCGGTTGAGCCGGAGCTGAACGTCCGGCGAAGTTTGGGTGTCCCCGGACGGCACCTCCCGCCGCCCGGTCCACGCGGCACACCAACGCGGGGATCCTCCCGGCCCGTCCCGCCGGGACTTATGGGCGCCATGTGACCCCGCGTTGGTGTGGCGGGGCGGGCTGGTGCGCGTCAGCAGGGCTGCTCCCGGGTTGAGGAACTAACTACTCGCTTTGGCTCGCGCTGGATTCGTCCTCGGCGCGGTACCAGATGGTGGTGGCCATGGGGTCCGCCTTTTCCTCCAGCAAATGTCCCACGAGGCCAATGGCGCGGGCCATAACGCCCAGGCCGCGGGCGACGTGTGCGGGCACGCCCAGGGTCGAGGCCAGGGCGCCGATGGCACCGGTGGCATTGACCGGAAGAACCTTCCCGGAGCGTTCGGAGGCCAGCCGGGACAAGGCCTCAACCAGACGCGTGGCCGAGTCGTCGAAGCCAAGTTCGCGGCCCAGCTGGAACAATTTCTGCGCCCGTGGGTCCACCGGCTTGTGGACCGGGTGGCCCAGGCCCGGGATCGGCCGCTTTGCCGCGGCGAACTCGGCAACGATCTCCGCGGCGAGCGCGTCGACTTGCTCGTCGCTGAGCCGCTCGGCAGCTGCCACCTTGTCCGCGCCCTTGGCCGGGAGGCGTTTCTGGCAGATCTGCGCCGCGCCTTCGATGGTCCCAACGAAGGTGTTGCCCAGACCCAGGATGCCCGCTGCCACCGCACCCTGCAGGGATTCGGGGGCTCCAAGATAGGTCATCCGGGCGGCGATCGCGCTGGGTGTGACGCCGTGCTCCACCAGAGTGACCACCAAGGCGTTGAAGAGCACCGACTCGCGTTCGTCCGGGAGACGCTTAAAGATTTCCAGATAGGCGAAGTCACCCAAGTTGACGGTGCCCAGCATGCCGACCAGATCCTGTCCGAAGACGGTGACGGTGGAGGCGGTGGAACGGGCGATATCGGAGCGGATGGGCTTAGCGCCTCGTGCGTTTACAGTCGTGCTTGTCATGGTGGTCAGCCTTTCTAGTAGGACCGGGGAAGCCCGAGGACTTTGGTGGCGATGAAGTTCTTGATCAGGTTATTGCTGACCGGGGCCGTCTGGAACATGCGGGTCTCGCGGAACTTGCGCTCGACGTCGTACTCGTCCACAAACCCAAAGCCGCCATAGGTGTTCATGCAGGCGTTGGCGGATTCGAAGCTGGCGTCTGCGGCCAGGTGCTTGGCCATGTTCGCCTCGGCGCCGCAGGGCTTACCCTCGTCGAAGAGCCGCGCAGCCTCGTAGCGCATGAGGTCTGCCGCGCGAATCTTCATGTAGCCATCGACGATGGGGAACGCCACCCCCTGGTTGGAGCCGATCTTGCGGCCGAAGACCTCACGGCTGTTGGCGTACTCGGTCGCCTTTTCGGCGAACCAGTAGCCGTCGCCGATGGCCTCGGCGGCGAGCAGGATCCGCTCGGCATTCCAGCCGTCCAACACGTAGCGGAAGCCGTTGCCGACCTGGCCGATGACGGCGGACTTGGGCACCCGTAGTCCCTTGTAGAAGATCTGGTTTGTGGCGTAATTGAACATGGTCCGGACCTTGACCACTTCCATCGCCTCGGGCTGGTTGGCCCGGACCTCGCGCAGATCCACTAGGAACAGTGTCAGGCCCTTGGTCTTGTCCGCGCCTTTCTCCGACGTGCGGGCCAGCAGGAATAGCAGATCGGATTCATCCACCCGGCTGGTCCAGGTCTTGTGGCCGGTGATGATGTAGTCGTCGCCGTCGGGTACGGCCGGGGTAAGGATGTTCGTGGTATCGGAGCCGGCATCCTCAGTAATGGAAAAGGCCTGCAGACGCAGCTCGCCGCTCGCGATGCCGGGCAGGTAGGCCTGCTTCTGCGCGTCGCTGCCGTGCCGCAGGAGCGCGCCCATTGTGTACATCTGAGCATGACATGCCGCGGAATGGCCGCCGGAGTGGTTGATTTCCTCCATGATGACACTGCCCACCGTCAGTCCCTGCCCCCCGCCGCCGTATTCGGTGGGGATCAGCGACGCCAGCAGCCCGGATGCAGTCAGTGCATCAACGAATTCCTGCGGATACCGGCGGTTCAGGTCAGTTTCGCGCCAGTATTCCGGCGGGAATTTGGAGCAGATGGTCCGGGTCGCTTCACGGTACTCATCCAACGTTACCTGTAGTTCGTGCACAGGGTCCTCCTCGGATCAAAGTGGTGGTACAGCCCCCGGCTACGATGCGGGAGGCTTCTGGAAGCAATCTATATAATATATTTAGTAAAAACAAGACCCGCAAGCCTGTCGCGAAGCCCAACAAATCGTTGACATTCATGGGAATTCTGGGAATCATTAGCTGAAATACAAAATATATTTCCGCATCAACGGGGATTGTGAGCATTGGAGCATCAGTTGGACGCCACGACAAGTGAAACCCGCGAGGTCGCGGGCTGGAACGGCAGGTTTTTCGAGGACTTCGAAATCGGCGACCTCTACTACCACCCGGCCGGCAAGACCGTCACGACCACCGACAACCAGTGGTTTACGCTGCTGACGCAGAACACCTCGAAGACCCATGTTGATGCGAACTACGCCCTGCAGACCGAACAGGGCAAGCCCCTGGTGGTCTCGACCTTCACACTGGCCCTGGTCACCGGGCAGTCCACCACCGACCTGTCCATGAATGTTTTCGCGAACCTGGGCTGGGACGAGGTCCGGATGCCTGCCCCGGTCTTCGAGGGCGACACCATCTACTCCCGCTCCAAGATCCTGTCCCTGCGTGATTCCGGTTCCCGACCCAACGTTGGTATCGTCACTGCCGCTACCGAGGGCTTCAATCAGGACGGCACCATCGTGCTCTCGTATCAGCGGACCTTTATGGTGTACCGCCGCGGCCAAGGCCCACAGACCAGCGCCGTCCGCCCGGACGAGGCATCGCTCCCGGCAGTCCAGGCCAGCAAATGACCGGCACTGCCCCGGCCGTGTCCCCCCTGGCCGCGTCCGCCGTCACCGCGCTATTCGTTCCGGGAGACCGCCCGGAGCGCTTTACCAAGGCCACCGCCAGCGGGGCCGATATCATCATCATTGATCTCGAAGACGCAGTGGCCCCCGGGTCAAAGGCTGCGGCCCGGGCTGCCGCCGTCGGCGCCTTGTCCGCGAGCGACGGCGGCGTCCGGGCGCTGGTTCGGATCAACCCCGCCGGCACCGAAGCGTTCGGAGCGGATCTCTCCGCCCTGCTGGCGGGCGGCCCCCCGGCGGGTCTGCTCGGCGTCGTGCTGGCCAAGGCGGAAACCGCCGCTGATGTGGAACACCTTCTCGGCGTGCTGCCGGCCGGGCTCGCGGTGATCCCCCTGGTGGAATCAGCGCTGGGGCTGCGCGAGGCGGACGCGCTGGCGTCGGTCACCGGTGTCACCAGACTTGCCTTCGGCGCCATCGACTTCGCCCTGGACATCAATTCCGCGAGCGAGGAGCAGTACCTTGCCTATGCGCGGTCGCGGCTTGTCGTTGCGTCGCGCGCCGCCGGAATCGCTGCCCCGCTGGATTCACCCTCCACCGAGATCCGAGACGCGGAGGCAGTCGCAGCTTCCGCTGCGCATGCCAACGGGTTCGGGTTCGGGGGCAAACTTTGCATTCATCCGGCCCAGCTGGGCCCGGTCGCCGATGCCTTCGGCCCGACGGCGGAGGAGACCGCCTGGGCGCGCACCGTGCTGGCGGCCGACGGCGACGCGGGGGGCTCTGCCGTCCAGCTTGACGGCAAAATGATTGATGCGCCCGTGGTCGAACGTGCACGGCGAATACTTCAACTCGCAGGATTTCAGTCAGGACAGGAGCAGTAATGGCAAGCCTCCCCCTCGAAGGGATCACCGTTGTTTCACTCGAGCAAGCCGTGGCGGCACCGTTCGCCACCCGGCAGCTCGCGGATCTGGGTGCCCGGGTTATCAAGGTCGAACGGGACACCGGAGATTTCGCCCGCGGCTACGACACCAAGGTCAACGGCATGGCCAGCTACTTCGTCTGGCTGAACCGCAGCAAGGAAAGCATTGTCCTGGATCTCAAGTCTGAGGAGGGCATCGGCGTACTCAAGAAACTCGTCGGCAAAGCCGATGTGCTCGTACAGAACCTGGCGCCCGGCGCCGTCGAGCGCCTGGGACTCGGCGGCGATGATGCTCTTGCCCTGAACCCCCGGCTGATCCATGCCTCCATTTCCGGCTACGGCAAGGGCGGATCCTACGAGCAGAAGAAGGCATACGACCTGCTGGTGCAGTGTGAGGCCGGTCTGCTCAGCGTCACCGGCACCCCCGACGAACCCGCCAAGGTGGGCATTTCCATCGCGGACATCGCCGCCGGCATGTACACCTACACCGGGATCCTCACCGCGCTGATCCAGCGCGGGAAGACCGGCGTCGGGGATGTACTGGAGATCTCCATGTTGGAGGCCCTGGGCGAATGGATGCAGCAACCCTCGCTCTACGCCGAATACGGCGGAACCCAGCAGCCGCGCAGCGGAGCCGAACACGCCACCATCGCCCCGTATGGTCCGTTCCCCGCCGCCGACGGGACGGTGTTCTTCGCGATCCAGAACGAACGCGAATGGGCCGCGTTCTGCGCCGACGTGATCCACATCCCGGAAATGGCAACGGATCCACTCTTTAACGGCAACGCCCTGCGCGTGGACAATCGCGCGCTGCTGCATACCAGGATCAATGGGGTCCTTGGTGTGCTGGGCGCCGACGAGGTGCTCTCCCGGCTGGACGCGGCGAACATCGCCAACGCCAAGCTGCGCACCATGCATGAGTTCTCAGCCCATCCGCAACTTGCCGACCGCGGCCGCTGGGCTGACGTGGATTCCCCCGCCGGACCGGTGCGCAGCCTTATCCCGCCCGTTTCCGCGCGTTCTTCAGGCTTCCGCATGGATGCCGTCCCGGCCATCGGCCAGCACACCGAGAAAATCCTTACCGAACTGGAGGAATCAGCATGACCGAGATCAGCTTCGCCCGCCAACTGGCGCGGCACGTCACAGCAGACCATGAACTCAACGCAGAGATCACAGACTGGATGAAACTGCTGCTGCTAGATTACTATGCCGTCACCACAGGGGGGGCGGAACGGGATTCCGCCGTGGCCGCGCGCTCGGCGGTCGTCACGGGCACGGCCAAGACCCAGTTCCAGACCGCTTCCCTTCACGGCACCACCTTGTGGGCTACACCCGAGGACGCCGCATTGGTCAATGGCATCACCGCCCACGGACTCGAACTGGATGACACTTTCGAGGAGTCCTCGCTCCACCCGGCCGTCGCGATCTTCCCGGCGGTGCTCGCGCTGGCCGATGAACACGGTTACAGCGTGCGCGAGGTCCTGCACGCCGCCGCCGTCGGCTACGACGTCATGTGCACCGCAGGCGTCCTGCTCGGCGCGGCCGAAAGCTACGGCCGCGGCTTCCACCCCACCGGTGTGGCAGGCGTGCTCGGCGTTGCCGCCGCCGTTGCCTCCTTGTTCAGGCTGGATGAGGACCGGAGCACCCATGCACTGAGCCTGGCCGCCAATCTGGCTGCGGGCAGCCTGGAATTCCTATCCGATGGGTCCTGGACCAAGCGCCTGAATGCCGGCCATGCGGCAGCCAGCGGCATCCGTGCGGCGAAACTAGCCGCCGCGGGCTTTACCGCGCCCGAGACTTCGATCGAGGGCAGGGATGGATTCCTGAACCAGTACGGCCGGGGCCGCGTCGCGGGCCGTAGCCTGGACCTGGTCTTCGGTAAGAGCGCCCTGGACACCAGCATCAAATTCTACCCCTGCTGCCGGTACATGCACGGCAACATCGACCTCCTTCGCGACATCCACGCACAGAACCCCGGCCTGGACATCGATGACATCGAATCCATCGAGGTCGGCGTCATCAAAGCCGGCGCCACCCTGGTCTCCGTGCCAGCTGATCGGAAGCTCGTGGTCAACACTCCGGTGGACGCGCAGTTCAATATGCCGTTCGGCGCCGCCGTCGCCCTGACCACCGGCCAGGCGACGGTTGAACAGTTCGACAACGCACCGGCCATTGCTGGCGAACTGGCGCCCTGGCTGGCGAAGGTGCACTGCTACACCAGCGAACGGCTTGAGGCTGCCTTCCCGGCGAGCTGGCAGGCCGAGGTCAGCATCCGGTTCAAGGATGGGCGGATCATAGAAAAAAGCGAGGATGCCTTCCGTGGCGCCCCGCAGGACCGCGCCACCCGCGACCAGCTCGTCGCCAAGGCGGCAGGGCTCCTGACCCCATCCGCGGCACAGGCCCTGGACGCATCCATCGCAGGCCTCCGGCTGGACGCGCCGCTGACCGGCCAGGTGACCGTGCCGCAGAAGGACTCGGTCTAGCTTGAGCCGCGCACTCTCCCCCGTCCGCGGGCGGCCTCAACTCAGCGATGAAGCGGCTGGTTATGTCCGCGAGCTGATCATGTCCGGCCAGATGCGGCCGGGGGAATCGGTGCGCGCCGAAGTCCTGGGCGAGGCCCTCAGCATCTCTACAACCCCCGCACGCGAGGCCCTCCAGGCCCTGCGGGTGGAGGGTTTCCTGGAACTGGTGCCCCGGCGCGGGTTCCAGGTGGCGCCTCTGACCGCCCGGGACATCGAGGACCTGTTTACGGTGCAGGCACTGATCACCGGCGAACTGGCCGCACGCGCCGCGGTGAACGCCACGGAAGCAGATCTGGGCGAACTGGAGGCCCTGCATCACGAACTGCTCGCCGCAGCCGGCCGGCGGGACTTCGTGGTGCTCGAGGAAAAGAACCACGCCTTCCACCGGGAGATCAATCTGATCGCAGGCTCCCGCAAAACCCTGTGGGTCCTCAGCTTGATGTCCCGTTATGTGCCCCGGCGTCTCTACCCTGAAATCGAAGGCTGGCCCACGGCCACGTCGCAGGACCACTCCACCGTGCTTGAGTTCCTCAGGAGCCGGGATGCCGACGGGGCCCGGAAGGCCATGCACGAGCACGTGGTCAGGGCCGGCGTGCTGTTGGCCCGGCAGTTCGATGAACGGGCAACGCCGTGAACATCGTCCCGCCGGACTGCCGGGCCAGATATTCCACCCGGTAGGAGTTGGTGCTGGCGGGGCCGACCCACAGGTCCACATCGATAGCCGCCCCGTACATCACGGACCGGCGGTACTCCACCTGCAGGGACGTCACGAGTCGGGACCGGCGAAGGTGGCCGGCCGCCCCGCCGGGTCATCCGGTCGAGCATAGCGCTCTGCGCCTCATCGATCAGGACCACCGGGCGGACGCGTTCACGTGCCCGTAATTGTCCTGACGTCCCCGGCGGACGTGGACGCTGGGGATGTCAGGACCAGGTGCGTGTAGCGGCCGGCTCAGATGTGGCGTCCACCGGCAATTTCCAGCACGGTCCCACTCATGTAGCTGGACATATCGCTTGCCAGGAACAGCACCACCGATGCGACCTCGGACGGTTCCCCGACCCGGCCCATTGGCACCTCGGCCAGCTTCGCGGCCATGACATCCTCGCGCAGCGCGTCCGTCATGGGGGTGCGGATGATCCCGGGCTGGACGGCGTTGACGCGGACCCCGGCGAACCCCACTTCCTTGGCCGCTGCCTTGGTTAGTCCGATAATTCCGGCTTTGGCGGCACTGTAGTTGGTCTGCCCAATCATTCCGACCTTCCCGGAGATGGAGGAGACGTTGATGATAGAGCCGCCCCGGTCCTGTCCACGCATCACCAGCGACGCGGCCCGGGTGCCGAGCCAACAGCCCTTCAGGTGCACGTCGATCACCTGGTCGAACTGGTCTGGGGTCATCTTGCGCATGGTGGCGTCGCGGGTGATCCCGGCGTTGTTAACCATCACATCCACCGAACCGAACGTTTCGCGGGCCGCAGCGATCAGCGCGTCCACGTCGGCCTCTCGGGTCACATTGCACTCCCGGCCCAAGGCGCCCGTGCCGAGCGCCGCCGCCGCTTGGGCCACGCCGTCGGCGTTCAGGTCGCCGAGGACCACATTGGCGCCTTCGCGGACAAAGGCTTCCGCAATCGCGTAGCCGAGGCCCTGTGCGCCGCCTGTAACGACCGCGGTGCGTCCGTCAAGAAGTCCCATGATGTTCCTATCTATTGTCTGTGGTGTGTCATGTGCTCAGTTGCCGGTGAACCGGGGCTCGCGGCCCCCGAAGAAAGCGGACTTGCCTTCGGCGAAATCCTGGGAAAAATACAGTTCCCGCTGGATTCGCTGCTCGGCAGCCAGGGCGTCACCGACTTCCAGCCGCCCTGCCGCGAAGAATTCCTTGACCGCCGCCAGCGACTGCGGCGCCCGGCCGGCGAGCACGACGGCGGTATCCAGTGCCCGATGCAGGGCGGCTCCCGCCGGTGCCGCCTCGTCCGCAAGCCCTAAGGCGAGCGCCTCGGCGGTACCGACCGGGTTGCCCAGCAGCAGCACCCGTTTGGCTGCGGACCGTCCGATCCGGTGCGACAGCGAGCCCATCAGGCCGCCGTCAGGGAGCAGTCCCAGCCTGGTAAAGGGAAACAGCACCTTTGCCCCTTCCGCCATGATGACGACGTCGCAGGCCGCCGCCAAGCCGACGCTGATGCCGGCTGCCGGGCCTTCAAGGGCCGCGATTGTGGGTTTGGCGGATCCCGCGACGAGCTGTACCAGCGTCCGGACGCGGTCCATCCGCTCATCGCTGTCTTCCCGCGATGCCGGCGGCATTGCGGAGAGGTCCCCACCCGAGCTGAACGCGCCGTCCGCCCCTGTGAGGACCAGCACCCTGACGGCGTCGTCAGCGGCGGCGGCCGCGAGGACATCTATTAGCTGTTCGCGCATCGGCGTGGACAGCGGGTTGCGCCGGGCAGGATCGTTTAGCGTCACCACCAGCACGCCGTCGTTCAGTTCGGTCAAGACCAATTCATACGCAGCTGGCATCACGGCACCATCAGACGGATCTGGTCCGCCACGCAGGCCGGCCGCCCGGAGCCCTCAAGCTCCAGCGTGTGCCGGATGAGCGCCTGAGTGCCGGCCCGGGTGTCCGTCAGCGAGACCAGCACCGGCCGGTTCCGCAGCCTGGATCCCACCGGAACAGGCGCCGGGAAACGGACCTTATCCAGACCGTAGATCATGGTCAGCTTCAGCCCATCCACCCGGTAAACCTCGCCGCTGAGCAGCGGCAGCAGGGACAGGGTCAGGTAGCCGTGGGCGATGGTTCTCCCGTAGGGGCCGCCGGCCGCGCGGACCGGATCAACGTGGATCCACTGATGGTCGCCGGTAGCATTAGCGAATTGCTGAATCCTGTCCTGGTCGATCCGCAGCCATCCGCTGACGCCGAGCTCCTGCCCTACCAATGCGGCCAGTCCCTGCAGTCCGTCCACTACCCGCATCTCAGGTTCCTTCCGGTGCTTTGCGCATCTTGACCAGTATGGCGATGTCCCCCGCCTGTACGGTCTCGCCGCGCTGGTTGGTCAGTGTGAACCGGCGTCCGACGACGCCGGCAGTGCCCCTGGACGTTGGTCGGACGGAGGTGATATCCATCCGACACCTCAGGGTGTCGCCGATCAGGATCGGCTTAGCGAATTTCCAGTGCTCGATGTCCATCATGGCGATGGCCGAATCCCGGAACCAGCCGGCCTGGTCCATCAGCCCGGTTACGATCGCCAGACCCAGCACGCCGTGCACCAGCCGCTGCCCGGACGGGCTCTTCATGGCGAACTCGGCATCCGCGTGGATCGGGTTCCAGTCCCCGGAGAGCATGGAAAACATGGTCAGGTCGGCCTCGGTGACGGTGCGCCCCTGCGACTGGAACGACTGGCCGGCTTCCAAGTCTTCGTAGAATAGACCGTCGTGCGGCGGGTAGTTCAGCACCGCTGCGGGCTGCGGCTCAGACACCGGCCACCTCCAGCACTGCACGGCCGGAGGCACCCTGGGCCTCCATCCGCTCATGCAGTTTTCGGGCCTGCGCCAGCGGGATGATCTCGGAGACTTCCGGGGACACCTTGCCCGCCTCGATTAACGCGAGCACCTCGGCCATCTCCTCTTTGGTGCAAGATTTGGTGCCGATCAGGCTGATTTCCTTGAGGATCAGGTAGGCCGGTGGCACGGTGACGCCCTTACCTTCGACATTGCCGACGACGACCACGCGGCCGCCCGGGCGGACGGCGTGCAGGGATTCCAGCAGGGTGGGGGCGCCGATCACTTCCAGAACGAGATCGGCCTGATAGCCCAGCAATACACGCAGTTCCTTGGCGAACTTCCGTTCTGCGCTAACGATCACATGGTCCGCGCCGGCGGCCCGGACCCGGGCCTCGCTCCGGGCCGAGGAGACGACCCCGACCACGGTTGCCCCGACGGCCTTGGCAATCTGAACGGCGTGGCTGCCGACGCCGCCGCTGGCTCCGGTGATGACCACCGTCTGCCCGGCCTTGAGCTCCCCGCGGCCCAGCAGCCCGTGGTAGGCGGTGCCCAGGGTGCAGGTCAGGATCGCCGCCTCCGGAAGGCCTACCCGGCCCGGGATCTTCACGGCGGTGCGTTTGGCAATCACCACGTACTCCGCGTATCCGCCGTCGTAATCCTCGCCGAGGAACTTTGGCGTCACAGATGTGCACAGCGCGTCTCGGCCCTCGGCGCAATTCCCGCAGTCGCCGCAGCCAACGAAGATCATGCTCATCACGGGATCGCCGACTACGAATTCCGTGACGGAACTCCCGACGGCGGCCACGGTCCCGCTGACCTGGTGGCCCAGAACCACCGGAACCTGCGCGCGCGGAAAGGCGCCCGCCCGGGTGAGAAGATCATGCCGGCAGACGCCGCAGTAGGCCACCTTGATCAGGACCTCGTTCGGCTTAGGCACAGGCACAGGCAGGGTCGTGTACTCCATCACCTCCGGCCCACCGAATGCCTGTATCTGGATGGCCTTCATCGTTGCCGCTACCGTCATACCCTCTGTCCGTTCTTACCCGACGTGCTTGCCGCATCAGCGTTGTTGCCGGCTCTGCCGTACAAGTGCTCGTAGGCGAATTCGCGCAGCGTGTTCCGCTGCACCTTGTCCCCGTTGGCGCCGCGCACCATCGGGAAGTTGTCCACGATCAGGACCCGCCGGGGCACCTTGAAGGCGGCGAGCCGCGCGCGGCAGGCCGCGATGATGTCTTCCTCCGTGATGCTGCCTTTGGAGTTTTCCCCCTTGTCGACAATGACGAAAGCCACCGGCACCAGGCCGTTGGGTCCCCCCACCGCAACGTACTGGGCCTCGAACACCCCGGTGAGGCCGCCCAGAAACGCCTCAACCTCACGCGGGCTGACCAGGAAGCCGCCGAGCCGCAGGGCGTCCCCCATCCGCGCCAGGTAGACCACGTCCCGCGCGGTCCGCAGGTAGCCTAGGTCCCCCGTGCCCAAGAACCCATCCGCGCCGAGGGGCTGGGGTCGAATGCCGTCCGCCGTCAACACTCCGATCGACAGATTGGGGCCGCGGACTTCGATTTCACCGTGTGCACCCGCGGCAACCGGAAGGCCTGTGTCGGCGTCACGAATCCGAACCTCGATGTCCTCCGACACCGGGACACCCCCGCCGAGCGCCCAGCGTCCGGCAGTGGATCCTTGTTCCGGATACGTCATTAGTGCCAGGACTTCACTGGAGCCATAGGTCTGGAAAAACTTCTTGCCCAGCTGCTCCCCCGTACGGATCATGTCCATCGGGTCCGTGGCGGTAAAGTTGCCGAACGCTGCCTCACGCCACGAGGCGACGCGGCCCGGGTCCGCCAGGGCGTCCAGCATCATGCGCAGCATCGTGTCGGACAGGTTCATGTGGGTGATCTGGTGCTTTTCGACCAGCGACAAAGCATCCTCGGGATTGAAGACGGATTGGAGCACCAAAGGGCGGCCGGCCGCAAGGGCCGCCATCAGCGTATTGAAGCCGAACACGCCGCAGAGCGGCAGGGTTCCAAAGACGACAGCGTCCTGTGCGTCATAGCCGAACCGCCCGGCCACCTCATGGCCGTGAAACAGCAGGCCCCGCTGGTTATGCAGGATGATTTTCGGCCGGCCGGTACTCCCAGATGAGGTGAAAGCCTGGGCCGGAAGCTCCGCTGCACCGCCCGGCGCCGTCGGGCATGCGGCATCGCCCTCCAGCAGCGTCTCATAATCCACCAGAGTCCGGTCAGGTCCGGAGGGACGCGGGAGCCCCGCTGAACGGATATGCACGATATGCGTCAGCGAGCGCGGCATCCCTGCACCGGATCTGCTGATATCCGCCAGCATGCCCAGGAAGTCGATTCCCTTGAAGCCCGGGTAGGTGACAAGTACCTTGGCCCCGGACTCGGCCACCAACTGCTGCACATCGTGGGAGCGCAATTTGGTGTTCACACCCAGTGCAGTAGCTCCGAGCCGGCCCGCGGCCAGCGCGATTTCCGCCCACTCGATGGTGTTCGGCAGCCAGATTGCGACCACGTCCCCCGGTCCCACCCCGAGACCGGACAAACCGGCTGCCAGCCGGTTTGTCCGGTCGGCCAGGCCGGAAAAAGTGATGGTACCGGCGTCGTCAATCAGGGCAGTCTTGCTGCCGTGTGTCCGGGCCAGATCCTGCAGCAGCGCGGCATAGTTTTCTCGGCTCAAAGCAGATCCCAGATTTCCTTGGATTCGACTTCGGCGGTCGGCTTGTTCAATGCGATCCGGCCGCGGTTGATCACTGCGACGCGGTGCGCCACGGCCAGGGCTTTATCGATGTTCTGCTCCACCAGAATTACCGTAATTCCGAAGTCCCGGTTGATCTGGGCGGCGACCTCCATCACGCGCTCGACCAGGTTCGGTTGCAGGCCCACGGACGGCTCATCCAGCATCAACAACTTCGGGTTGGACAGCAGCGCGATTCCGATTGCCACCATCTGGCGCTGCCCGCCGCTCATGGTGGCTACCAGCTGCTTTTTCCGCTCCACCAGGATGGGAAACAGTTCGTAAATAGTGTCCAGTGTGATCCGGCCTGCGGTGACCGCAAGGCCTAGGTTGTCCTCGACCGTGAGATTTTCGAAGTAACCGCGCTGCTGCGGGACCAGGGTGAGACCCGAGTGCACTATCTGCGGTGTGTTCAGCTTGGTGATGTCCTGGTTTTCGAAGGACAGGCTCCCTCGCTGGGCCTTGACCAGTCCCATGACAGTGCGCAGCAGCGTGGACTTCCCTGCCCCGTTGTGGCCCAGGATAGCCAGGAATTCGCCTTCCTGGATGGTCAGCGATAGGCCCTGAAGCACATGCTGGCCTCCCACCTGGGCATGGACCTCAGAGACCTCCAGCTGGGCTGTCAGGCCCACCCGTGCCGTGTCCGTCCTAGGCTCCGAAGTAGACTTCACGGAGTTCCTCCCTTTCCATCAGATTCTCCGGGGTATCGACGGCGAGCACCTGGCCCGAAGCCAGGAAGACGGCGCTGTCGCAGAGCTCGCGGACGAGCAGCATGTTGTGCTCCACCATCAGCACGGTGCGGCCGTCGGCAATGAGCTTGGCCAGCACCGCACGGAACTGGTCCAGCGAGGACTCGTCCAGCCCGGACGTCGGTTCGTCCAACAGCAGTAGGTGCGCATCGGTGGCCAGCAGCCGGGCGATGGAGACCAGCTTCTGTTCGCCGTAGGAGAGGTTGCCTGCCGGTTCCCGGCGGACCTTGTCACTGATGCCGACGAAGTCCAGGCACTCCTGCACGCGGGCCATGGTGTCCTTTTCGCGCCTGCGCACCAGGGCCGGGGTCAGGAAGACCTTGAAGAAATTCTCTCCGGGCTGGCCCTGCACGCCTACAGCCACGTTTTCCGCCACGGTCAGCCGCGGCAGCAGCCGGACATCCTGAAAGGTGCGGGCAATGCCGTGGTGGACCCTTTCCTGGGCCGACGCCCTAGTTATGTCCTTGCCCCGAAAAGTGACAACCCCGGAATCCGGAGCAATGGTTCCGGTGACCATATTGAACACTGTCGTCTTGCCGGCGCCGTTGGGGCCCACCAAGCCGGTGACCTTGTTTTCCGGCACGGTGAAGGTGGCGTCCCGGACGGCGTGCAGACCGCCGAAGTGCTTGTTCAAATCCTTGATCTCAAGCAGCATGTGCTTTCACCTCCGTCGTGTGGTTGTCGCCGTCGGGCTGCGTGCCCACTTTTTGCTTGCGGCCGCGCGGCAGCTCGCCGAAGATGCCCTGCGGCCTGAAGAACATCAGGACCACCAGCAGCACGCCGAAGAAAACCTGCTCCAGCGGGCCGGCCACCGACGTCGGCAGATGGACCAGCTTGAGCGCCTCCGGGATCAACAGGATGATGGCCGCGCCGACCACGGTGCCGAACACCGATGTCATGCCGCCGATCACGATCATGGTCACGATGGTCACCGAGACGTGGACCTCGAAGGACGCCGGACTGATGTACATCAGGTACTGGCCGTAGAGGACACCGGCGATGCCGGCGCAGGCGCCGCTGACCATGGTCACAATGACCTTAGAGGCGGCAATCGGCTTGCCCATGGTCGCGGCCACCGTCTCGTCGTCCCGGATGACATGGAGCATGCGCCCGTACGGTGAGTGGACGAGAAACCAGATGAAGCCGGTAATGAGTGCCAGCACCACCAGACACAGCACCAGGAAGGATCCGTCCGTGTAGAACTCCACAGGGCCGAGCTCCGGTCGTAGTATGCCCGGTACACCGGCGGTGCCGCCGGTGACATCCGTCCAGTTTTCGAACAAGCTGGTCGCCACGACCTGCAGGGCGAACGAAGCCACCAGGAAGTAGTCGCCGGAGACGCGCAGGGACGGCACTGCCATGACCGCCCCAGCGAGCGCCGTGATGACCATCGCCATGCACAGGGCGGGGATGAAGTCCCAGCCCACTTTCACGGTGAGGAACGCGGAAGTATAGGCGCCGATTCCGAAGAGTGCGGCATGAGCCATGGAGAAGATTCCGAGGTGTCCGGTCAGCAGGCCCAGGGAGACCGAAAGGATTCCGAAGATTGCGATGGATGTGACCAGCGACAGCAGCAGTGTCATGCCAGCCTCCTCTTTCTTGTCTGCAGTTTGATGGCCTGGAGCCCCTGGGGACTGGCCGTGATGAGGATCAAAAAGGCGAGGAAGACCGCGGCCAGTGTCCATTGCGCACCCATCCAAAGCAGCAGCAGATTCTGCAATACGCCCAGCAGCATGGCTGCAACGAAGGCGCCGCGGATGCTGCCGATTCCGCCGATGAAGACAGCCATAATGGCAACGATGAAGTACTGCTCGCCGAGCCCTGGCTGCATGCCGATGTCGGCTGCGATGTAGGTTCCGGCGACAGCTGCGAACAGCGAACCGACGGCGTAGACCAAGGTCAGGACCACCAGCGGCTTCCGTCCGAAGACTTCGAAGAATTCAGGATTGCCGGAGTAGGCCTTGATGAGCTTGCCGGCCCGGGTGCGCTCGAGGGAGAGCACGAGGCCGGCAAACATTAGGAAGGTCAGGACAATGATCACAATCTGCCCGACCGTCAGCGTCCAAGGGCCGATCTGCTGGGCCTTGCTGAACCAGCCGCCCAGGTCCGGTTTTGCCGGTCGGGCACCGAGGCCAAGGGTGAAAATGTTATCCAGCACGGTCAGCACGCCGAGCGAGACCAGGAAGAGGATGAACCCCTGGCCGCCACGTTTGTTCAACGGCACATAAAGGAAGCGGACGATGGCTACACCGACGACCACCGCTATGGCGATGCCGGCGGCGGCGGCAGCGGGGGCCGGCAGGCCCAGGGTGGAGCCGAACAGGTACGTCAGATATCCGCCGGAGGCGAAGACCGCCGCGTGCGAGATGTGGAAGTGCTTGGTGGCGCCGAAGATCAGTCCGAACCCCACGGCCACCAGCGCATACAGGGATCCGGAGACCAGCCCGTTGAGCAGCAGTTGAACAAATAGTGACATGATTCCTCGTTAGCCGGCGTAGTTTTCCAGGAAGACGGCGGAGGCACCGCCGGAAATCTTTGAGATGGAGATGGGCCGGTCGGCGACGCCCTTGTCGTCGAAGGACAACTCGGAGCCGTAGGAGGAATCGAAAGTCTTGATTTCGTGCAGGGCCTTCATGACTGCCGTGCCGTCGGGATCGATACTGCCGCCCTGGCTGGCCTTCTCGTAGGCCGCGGCCCAGACCTTGATGCCGTCGTAGTAGTTACCGATGTAGCCGGTGGTCGGCTCTTTGCCGTAGGCGGCCTTGTAGGAAGCGGCGAACTTGGCGGTCGGGGTGAACGGGATACTGGTGTGGATCAGGCCCTCGGCCGCCGGGTTGGCAAGGACGTCAGGGATGGATACCCAAGAGGTATTGGCCATCTGCACGTTCCAGCCGATTTCACGGGCCTGGGAAATGATGTTGTTGGAATCCTGGCCGAAGGCCCCGATGACCAGGACGTCCGCCCCGGACCCCTTGAGCTTGGTGAGCTGGGACCGGTAGTCGGTTCCCTGGTACTTGCCGCTTTCGACTGCGACAACCTGGCCGCCGTCGGCCTCGTAGGACTGCTTGAAGGCCTCGTACGCCGCCACACCACCGTCGTCGCTGGTGTGGAGGACGGCGGCCTTGGAGAGCTTGGCACCGCTGTGCAGGTACTTGCCCAGAATCGCGCTCTCCTTGTAGATCAATGGAATATCGTTGAAAAGGAAATCGCCGGTCTTGGCCAACAGCGGGCTCTGGGCTCCGCCGTTCATGACCGGAATCTTGCGCTGGTTCGCGATCGGCATCAGCGCCAGGGTCTGGCTGGAGAATGCCGACTCCACAAAGCGAACATCCTCACCGATCAGGCGCTGCAGTGCCGTGACGGCCGTGTCGGCCTGAGCCTGGGTGTCCTCGATCTTCAGTTCGATCTTGGTCTTGCCGTTAAGACCGCCGGCGTCGTTGATTTCCTTTACGGCCAGGTTTGCTCCGTTGGAGTACCAGTCGCCGTAGGCCGCGCTCGGACCGCTCATGGCCCAGAGCCCGCCGATGACGATCTTCTCCGGTGCCGCGCCGGTAGCCCCGTTTCCGGCGCCCCCGCACGCCGTGAGTTCCATCACCAGGGCGACGGCAGCCGCTGCAAAAAGTGTTCGTCTAGCGATCATCTGCTTTCCCTCCATTGGGAAGTCTGCGGGCTACCGGAACGGCGGTCTTCCCGACTTTGCTAACTGAAACGTTGATGCTGCGTGACCTGGGCCACAGGCATGACAATATATTATATAAGTGGAGTCCACAAGGGTGGCGAAGTAGTTGTTCTGCTCTCAGGGGAACTGAAATATATTCCGGTCGCGGCGGCGTTGCCAGCGGCAAGAACCGCTGGGCACTGGAACGGCGGCGGACGCCCGCATGGGTCGTCCACCGCCGCTCTGCCGGCCTATCTGCAGGCGGCCCGAGCTTCGCACAGGATCAGGACAGACCCCGCTGCTGCGCCCAGTCCCGCAGGGTTGCAGCCTTGATCTTGCTTCCGTTGGTACCGGCCGTCGTGGGCATGTCCTCTATGACATGCACCACGGTTGGCACCTTGAAGCGGGCAAGGCTCTCCTGGCACCACGTGCGCAGCTGCGCGCTCGTGGGTACTTCCACCCCCTGCACGAGCGTCACGAAGCCTACGGCGTTGGTTTCGCCGCCGCCGTCGCGGATGCCGACCACCTTGGCGGTGTCCACAGCAGGATGCTCGCCAAGGCGGCGCTCGATCTCCGCCGGCTCCACCAGGAACCCGCGCAGCCGCAGCACGTCACCGGCGCGGCAGATATATTCGAACCCGCCGTCCGGCGTCTGCCGACCGAGGTCACCACTGCGGAACCAGCCATCAGGGGTGAACGCCTCAGCGCCTTCGCCCTCGTCGCCGAGGTACGCGTTGACCACATTCGGGCCGCGGAACTGCAGTTCGCCGTCGCCGGAATCGAGCACAACCGCACCGCCGGGATCCGCAATCCGGACCTCGATCCGATCCGAGACCGGGATCCCACCGCCGCTCCAGCGCCTGGGTACTTCTGTCTCCGGCCGCCAGAAGGCCAGAAGGGCAAAAAGCTCGGAGGAGCCGTACACCCCCGCCGCGACGGTGCCGAAGGTGTCCCCGGCCCACTGCGCGATCTCATAAGTGCGGCCCAGGAAGTCCGCCATATGAATCCGGCGCCACGCGGACAGATCCACCGGTTCTTCGCGCCAGGCGGCTTCGATCCGGGTAAGCATGTCATCTGCCCCGACGAAATGCGTGGCCCCGTGCTCGGCCATCGCCCCGAGCAGCTGTTTTTCATTGAATACCGGATGCAGCAGCGTGGTAGCCCCGGCGAAGATGGCTGCCATCACCGTATTGAAGCCGAAGACGCCGGAGAAGGGCAGTGCGGCTACCATCAAATCGCCCTCGTGCAGGTCCATGGTGGCCGCATCGGCGGTGCCGTGGTGGATCACCCCGGCCTCGCTGTGCGCCGCGAGCTTGGGCATGCCCGTGGAGCCCGACGTCGTGAAGGCCACAGCGAGCGGGTCGCGCACGGCGGCAGCCTCGCCGCCACCTGACCGGCGGAGTGTGGGCTTCTCAATTCCTGCCGGAGCGGGAACGGCGCTCGAGGAGACGGGCCGAAGGACTCCTCCGCCGACGTCGTAGGCGGCCGGATTGGCGGGAGCCCCGCATCCCGGCCCGGCCTGGGGAACGACTGCGGGAACCGGCCGCAGCCCGGCCTCGGCAAGAGCCGCTTTGGCCATCCCCAGCAGATCCAGGCGCTGGAAATCGTGCGCCATCACGACCAGCCGGGGCTGCGCCTTCCGGAACACGTGGGCAACCTCGGCGACGTTGTACCGCGTATTGATGCCGATTACGTGGGCGCCCACGGCGGAGGCCGCGAACTGCCAAGCGACGGCTGAGGACCAATTGGGCAGCCAGGTGGCCACGCAGTCGCCGTCGCCGATTCCGTTGCGGCGCAGCAGGGCGGTGAAACGGTCCGTCTCGGCGAGGAAATCCGCGCGGCTGAGCGGGGCATAAACGCCGCCCACCGGTTCCAGGAAGAGGGGGGCCTGAGGGTTGGCCGCTGTTCGGACGGCCAGGGCGTCGTAGAGCGCGTTCATCGCACGCCCGCCGGGACGTTCATGCCGATACCTTTGGAGGCAAGCCAGCCGTGCACGAAGTCGGGGAAATCCGGCATTTCCTCCATCGGATAGTGGCCGATCCCCTCCAAGTAGGTGTAGTCGGCGCCGTCGATCTCCGCCAATGCGCGGTGTACCGCTGCCGGGTCTACCCATAGGTCGTCGCTGCCGAGGACCAGATGGGCGGGGGCTGTGACGTCCGTCAGCCGGTCGAAGACCTGGTGGGTGCCCCAGCCGATCAGGTCCGAGATGGAAATTTCCGCGTCTTCCCGACAGTGCATCCGGGCGATCATGTCCCGCTCGGCATCCGGGACCTTGGAACCGACGACCGCGCGGGTGCCGTAAAAGGTCCGGTCGCGCCGGCTCGGCGCGGCGGTATCTTCCAGCTCGCGCCGCAGGCCGTTCACATTGATGGCGCCCGGCTCGGCACTGGCTGCCATGGCGATGACGGCACTGATCCGGTCCCCCATCCGGGCTGCGACGTCAAGGGAAATCTTGCCGCCGATGGAACATCCCAAGATGACCGGCCGCTCCAGCCCGAGGGCTTCGATCACGCGGACGCACCAGGCGGCATAGTCGCCCAGGTTGGTGACGGCCCCGCCGGGGCTCGGCTCAGTGCGGCCGTGGCCCGGCAGGTCCGGAACGATCACCCGATAGCCCAGCGCGGCGAGTTCCTTCGCCGCGTAGCGGTACTGGACCCCGCTCTGGCCGGCGGTGTGGATACAAAAGACCGGCTGCCCTTGGCCCCAATCCTCCACAAATGCCAAGGATCCCTCAATGTTCAAATAGTGCGCTGCCAGATTCACGGGGCCACATCCTCTCCGGTTGCGGCTGCCGCGCGGGCCGCGTCGATAATACAGACCAAAGCCTTGGTCATGCGCAGGTATTCGTAACCGCTGCCGCGCGTGCGAAACTGCCCCTTCATGGCGCGGTCCATGAAGTCATTGCGAGCGCCCAGGATTAGCTCCGACCAGACGCTGTCATCGGCCTCCAGGGTGAAGTCCGAGCCGTGAATGGCCCGCCGGACGACTTCCAGGACCGCGCCCTTGTAGAGCCGGAAGTGGACCTCCCCGGTGCCCGCGGCGAGGCCGACAGTGCCGTCATAGGACGCGATGGCGCTGGTGAACTGCTCATTTCCTTCCAGATAGGGGACCAGGAGCCTGCCCCATTCGACGGTGCCAAACTGGTAGCGTCCGCCGGCTTCCTTGCCGGGAGCGGCTGGCGAGGCGAACTCACAGGTCCCCTGCTCCAGCACAGTGCCGTTCTCGGCCCGCAGGACTGCGCTCGCGCTGAACAGCGAACCAGTGCCGGCCCGGCGAACCCGGGTGAGCGTGAGTTCATGGCGGACCTCCTGCCCAGCGGCGACCGGCCGGCGGTTCCTCCAGTCAGCCCTGACCAGGGTCCAGGCGGGGGCGCTGCGTCGCAAGGCCGCGAGCAGCGAGCTGAGGCCGTAGCCGGCCAGCGTTCCGTCGTCACCCGGTGTGCCCGCAGCCGGAAGCCCAGCCAGGGTCGCACCGCCGGCCTGGGAAACCGCTATGACATGTAGATCGCTGGTATATGTACGGCCTAGCAAGAGTTCGCTCACTGCTCTCCTTTGAGTCAGGAAAATCATCCGGGTGCGTTCGCCCCGAGGGACCGGCGGGGAAAACCACCGGAAATCCTGACTCTAAAGTAGTGAATATATTATATTTACGCAATAGTGGGTGGTCGCTATTGAGCTGAGAGCGGGACAGAATATGGTTGCGGCCGGGCCTCCTAGCGTGGGCGGGCTTCCTCGCCGTCCTGCGCCACGCGGCGATCAAAGTAATCAGCCAGCAGCTCCCCAGCATGGATCAGGTGCTGGTGCATCGCGGTCCGGGCCGCTTCGGCATCGCGGCTGCGGATGCTCTCCAGCAGGAGCGCATGGTCATCCACCGTGGCCTGCGGCCAGCCCGTAATGGAGGAGTAGAACTCCCTGGGCACGTAGCGGGACAGCAGCCCCAATGCCCAGATGATCTTGCGCGAGCCGGCTATCACGTTTATTTCCCGGTGGAAGGCGTGGTTTTTCTCCTCCAGCACCCGCTGGTCATGCCGGCGGGCCGCTGCGATGAGTTCATGGTGCAGTGCATCCAGCTCCTCAATGTCCTCGCTCGTAGCCGCCGTTGTCGCCCGGGCAGCAAGCTCGCCCGCTATCAGGCCTTGGATCTGGAACAGGTCGCGGATGTCGGTGCCCGTCAGGGGAGCCACCTGGAAACCATGCCGCGGGATCAGTTCCAGGAACCCCTCCACGCGCAGGGACTGCAGGCCTTCGCGTGCCGGCGTGGTGGAAATACCGAGCACCTCTGCAATGGTTTCGGCAAGCACCGGCGTTCCCGGCTTGAGCTCACCGGCCATGATTAGCGCCCGCACATGCGCGGCAGCCTCCTGGCTGAGCTGAGGGCGGGCGGGTTTCTTCGGTGGCTGCCGGGACATCGAAAGACTTTTCTTTAGCGGAAAGGAGGATGTTGTTAAGATACGCCATCCCCTTCCGAACCTGCCGCTATCCGGGACGACCGCGGGCCGTTTTCCCTTCACTCCGTGCCGCCGACGCCCGACCTCGGCGCCGGAGGCGTCGACTTGAATGCGCGTGAAGGAATGGACGCCAACCTCAGGCCACAGCGCCCACCGCAGCCCGCAACCTGGAGTCGATCAGCATCTCCGCCTCGGCCACTATCCGGCCCACCAGCTCCGCGCAGCCCGGCACATCGTGGATCAACCCCTGGACCATACCGACGGTCCAGACACCATGCTCGGGATCCCCCTCGGCATAGACCTGTCTGCCTCGGGTCCCGGCCACCAGCTCCCTGACATCCTCGAAGGCGCCGCCCTTGGAGAGCACCTCCACCGCTTCGCGGCTGACCGAATTGCTCGCCACGCGCGAGGTGTTGCGCAATTGCCGGAAGATCAGCTCGGTGTCCAACTCGGTTGCCGACACGATCGCGTCCTTGATCCGCTGGTGAATAGGGGATTCCTTGGTACACATAAATCGAGTTCCCATGCTGATCCCCTCGGCTCCAAGGGCAAGTGCTGCTACCAATCCGCGCCCGTCAGCGATGCCGCCGGAAGCCAGCACCGGTATCCGGAGCCGGGCGGTCGCCGCCGGAATCAGAACCAGTCCGGGAACGTCGTCCTCGCCCGGGTGGCCGGCGCATTCGAACCCGTCAATACTGACGATGTCCACGCCCAGCGATTCGGCTTTGAGCGCGTGCCGCACGCTGGTGCATTTGTGGATGGTGGTGATCCCGTGGGCTTTGAAGGTGTCCACGAACGGACCCGGGTTGTTGCCAGCGGTCTCCACCACCGGAACTTTTTCGGCAACAATCACGTCCCGGTATTCGTCGTACGGAGGGGGCGTGATAGACGGCAAAATGGTCAGGTTTACCCCGAACGGGCGGTCCGTCAACGCCCGGCAGCGTCGGATTTCGCGCGCCAAATTTTCCGGCGAACCGGTGGTGAGCGCGCTGATTACGCCGAGCGCTCCAGCGTTCGAAACGGCGGCGGCGAGTTCGGCCGTTGCCACCCACTGCATGCCGCCCTGGACGACAGGATGCTCGATGCCCAGAAGTTCCGTGGCCCGTGTCTTCATGACTCGCTGCTTTCGGCGATCATAAAGCGGATCTGCTCCGCAACGCACGCGGGCCGCGTGGAGCCCTCGAGCTCCATGGTATGCCGGACGAAGGCCCGCACCCCCCGGTCGGAGGGCGTCACCGCCAGCAGCTCAAGTCTGCTCCGGATAAGTGATCCCACTGGCACCGGTGCGGGGAACCTGACCTTGTCCAGCCCATAATTCACCGTCAGCTCCAGGCCATCGACCTGGTAGATCTGCGCCGCCAGGGCGGGAAACAACGACAGCGACATATACCCATGC
Organism: Pseudarthrobacter sp. RHLT1-30-1; assembly: GCF_059383415.1. Lineage (NCBI taxonomy): Bacteria > Bacillati > Actinomycetota > Actinomycetes > Micrococcales > Micrococcaceae > Pseudarthrobacter > Pseudarthrobacter sp. RHLT1-30-1. Next base: position 50,125 of record NZ_JBWZCG010000004.1, on the reverse strand, counting down.
GCGATCGTCTTGCCGAACGGCCCGCTGGCCGCCCGTTCCGGATCGGTGTGGATCCATTGATGGTCCCCCGTGGCGTCCGCGAAGAGTTGGATCCGGGCCTGGTCCACAGCCAGCCAGTCGCTAACCCCCAGTTCCGTTCCGACCAGGTCTTTCAGTCCATCAATTCCCGATACAACCAACATTGTTTGATCCTTTCGACGGGTATTCCGGTTGTTGTGCACGCCGGTGTGGCATTACACCGGCTCCGGTACTGCTGTTTCAAAAGACATGAGCGTGGGGATGAAGCCAAGCACTGCAACCAGGGCGGCGCCGCCGAATGTCAACCAAAGGCTGCCCAGCGGGTAGGTCACCGCCACCCATGCGTAGCCGGCGGCCATCCCGGTGAAACGAACCATGTTGTGGATGCCCAGCGCCATGCCCCGTTGCCCCACTGCGGAGCGTGTGATCCCCAGCGCCGAGATGCTCTGGGTGAATGCCAGCCCGGCACCGGCCACAACCAGCGCCAGAACGAACGGCCACACGGGTATCCGTGCGGTGACCGACGTCAGGATGCCGAGCGAGGTGGTGGAGGCCAACAGTAGGAGGAGGCCAAGCTGCAGGACACGGCGCGCGGACGAGGCAGCACTGAGCCGTGGCGACAGCGGTGCCATTCCCATCATCGCCGCGGCCAGGCCCAGCAGAACCAGGCCCACCGCCCCGGGCTGCAGGTCCAGGTGGACGGCCAGATAAAGCGGCATCGTCACGATGCAGACACCCAATACGAACATGGACGTTGAAGCCGCCGCGGTGCTTCGGATGAAATGCCGTTCATAGAGCGCCCGCGGGGCCACCAGCGCCAAGGGGTTCCGGACCGCGATCACGGTATACAGCACCAGCCCGGCCACGCCCCCGGCCAGCACTAGGACGGGCAACGGGCCGCCCGTGTGCTGCCCGGCCATCGTGAAAGCGATGACCAGCGACCCTCCGCCGACTATGAGGCAGGTAAGCCCCGCGGCGTGGACCGGGGGCCTTCCATAGTTGCCTGCCGGCATCGATTTGAGCAGGATGACGATGGCCGCGGCACAAAGCGCGGCATGCACCACGAAGACATACCGCCACCCGGCCGCCTCGGTGACGAGCCCTCCGAAAGGCGGGCCGATGGCCTGCCCCAGGCCGCTGGCCGAAGCCCATGCGGCGGTCGAGAACGCCTGTTTTTCCGGCCAGAGCCGGGTCAAGGGCTGCAGCACGCCGGGAGGGATGGCGCTGCAGCCAATCCCCTGCAGCGTCCTCATGGCAACGAGCGCGGGCAGATCCTGGGCGAGCGCCGCGCCCAGTTCCGCGATGACCATGATGGCCAGGGAATACACCAGGACGTTTTTCGCACCGAAGCGGTCGCAGAGCCAACCGGCCAGTGGCACACACATCACCATCGCCACGGTGAACGCGCTCACCGCCAGGACCACCCCGCTGGAATCGGCTCCGAGATCGGTCTGGATGGTATGCAGCGGGGCGTTCATGATGTTGCTTGACAGGGTGCCCAGTGTGGGGACACCGAGCAGGGCGACGTAAAGGATCCGGGACGGCTCCTTGGCGGACGATGCCATGTGGCGCTATACCAAGGCCGGCACGGGTTGGCTCAGGAACTGTTCGAGGTAGGACTTTTCGCCGTCGGTGAGTTCGCGCGCGGACCCACCTGCCTCGGTCAGCGGCACCATTACGGTGAGAGCGTCGAGGACGACGGCGTCGTCCTGCCGTCCCACATAGCCCAGGGTGTAGGACTTGGATCCGATTCGGGCCACGCTGATGTCAACCAACAGTTCGGGGCCGAAATGCACCGGTCGGCGGTAGTTAATAGTCTGCGACGCCACCAATTTTGGTGCCCCGAACTCCGGGTACCCCTCACCAGCGGCAACCTGGGTCAGGAAGCGGATTCTGGCGTCCTCCAGCAGGGTCAGCAGTCTGGCATTGTTTACATGGCCAAAGACATCCTGGTCGGACCACCGGACGTGGACCGGGGTTGTGTAGACCTTCGACATTAAACGCTCCATACAGTAGTGGGATTGGCCAGGGTGTCCGGCGTCAGCGCAGGTAGAGCCTGACCTTGTCGATCTCGTCGCGAAGCAGCCGGATCTCCTCACTGGTTGGCGGTTCGGTGACGGTCAGCTCAGGGGAAATCCGCAGGTCCCAGCCCGTATTTGCCCGGACCTGGTCGACAGTGACGCCTTCATGGATGCTGGTTAACTCCAGCTCTTCAAAAGGTCCGGAGCGGGACAGTACTCCGAGGCTGCTGAAGACCTTGCTGACTCCCATCCCCCGCGGCATGATGCCGTCACCGCTGGCATGTGCCCGGACAGGGCTCGGCGACGTGCAGAAGTCCAGCTCAGCGGGGAATGAGCTCAGGTCGTGCCGGCGCATCACCACGAAGACTTCGCCCGCGTTCGGCATGATCTCTACGGCCCCACCGGATCCGGGCAGCCGCACCGTCGGCTTGTCCCAGTCGCCGATGAAGCTGGTGTTCAGGCTGCCGTGCCGGTCGATCTGCCCGGCGCCCAGGAAGCCGACGTCGACATTGCCGCCCTGCAGGACATAGGCGAAGAGCGCGGGGATGCTGAGCACCGATTCCGCGCCCGAGACCACTACCGAATCCGCGATGCCCTCGGCCATGGCCGCCGGGTGGGCCCCGCACACGCCTGACTCGTAGATGAGCTCAATTCCCGGATTGACGGTGCGTTTGGCAAGGTCCACGGCGAGAGTGGGCAGGCCAACGCCGGCAAAGACACGCGCCTTGCCGGCGAGGGCCCGGGCTGCAACGGCCGCGATGATCTCCGTTGCGGAGGCTGTTTCGATGGCGGAAATTGTCATTGCCGACTCCCATAGTTGACGGGTTCTGAATAGTTCGGTGTTACTTCAAGCCCGTTCCAGTAGTCGGCCCCGAGCTTGGCGAGGTACCCCTCGTGATCAGCCGTTTCGTAGACCCACTCCCGGAGCCATTCCTGCAGCAACGCGGGGTCTTTGCTGATCGGCGTCCAGCGCCGATAGAAGGCACAGTCCCGGTCGTAGTAGCCCTGCGAATAGGAGGGATGCGCGCCCTGCGGGCAGACCACGATGGCATCCACGGCATGCGAGGGAATCAGCGTCCGGCTGGGGTCAGAACGAATAACCTCATCGTCAACGATCTCCTCAACAACAACGATCGCCTTCCTGGCGGCATAGACGGCTTCCTGCTGCACACCGGAAATTCCCCAGATTTGCACGTTACCGCTCCGGTCCGCGCGCTGGGCGTGGATTATCGTGACATCCGGGTTCAGCGGGGGGACCACGTAAACGGTGCCCTCGCCGTAGGGGTTGTCCACCAACTTGATCCGCGGATTGAGTTTGGGCAGATCGCTGCCGGCATAGGACAGCAACGGAAAGAAGGGCAGCCCTGACGCGCCGGCCTGATACCGGCAGACCATCCCGTAGTGGCTGTATTCCTCAACCTCCAGCTTGACCGGGTCATGGTCTTCGACCCGGCGGCGCAGTTCGTGCAGCGACCCCGCCGACCCGCTGGCAAAGAACGACGCGACCAGCTTGGACACGCAACCGGCCGCCAGCAGCTGATCCGAGACGATGTCGGGGGTCATCCTGCACAGCGTGAGGTTTCGGCGCCCCTGCCGAATAATTTCATGGGCTGCCGCGAACGGAATCAGATGCGAGAACCCTTCCAGGGCAACCGTCATCCCGTCTTCAACGTAGGCGGCAATGGCTTCACTCATACTGACGACTTTGTCTTTTGACATGCTTTCCTCCGCTAACCCGTGCATCTTGCCTCAACTTTCCCACCGGCATTAGGTATAGTCCAATACAAAATATTGACCAGACTATTGCCCGTGGGGACATAATTACTTATGGATATACATCAGGTCAGCGCCTTCCTGGCGGTCGCAGAAGAACTGCACTTCGGCCGGGCCGCGCTGCGGCTTCATGTGGGCCAGCCTCCGCTCAGCAGGACGATCCGCCAGCTGGAGAAGGCGCTTGGTGCCCGGCTATTTGACCGCGACACCCGCAACGTGCGGCTTACAGCGGCCGGAGAAGCCCTGGTTCAACCGGCCCGGGACATTCTGGACTCCTGCAGAATGGCGGAGATCGCCGTTGCAGCTGCGGGCAAAGGTCAAACCGGGCGGGTACGGATCGGCTTTGCGGGCGCCTCATCCCACCTCCTGATTGGCCAGTGGGCCAAACTGGTCCGGAAAACGAATCCAGGGATCGAGTTCGTCCTAAACAGCACGGCCTATGCCACCGAAGCGCTCAGCAAAGTGCTGGACGGCACCCTCGACGTCGGAATGGTCCGCTGGACAACCCCGCCACCGGGAATTGCCTCCCGGCTGATTGCCCTCGAGCACCTGCTGGTAGCTCTCCCCTCGGACCACCGCCTGGCGCACCGCGCCTCGCTGCAGATGAAGGAGCTGGAGAGCGAAGGCTGGGTCGCTTTGCCCGGGGAACCCGGCTCCAGCCTGCGGGATGCGCTGCTGCGGACCGCCGAGCAGGCCGGGTACTTTCCTCGGATCGTCCAGAGCGCCCCTGATTCGTTCTCCCTGATGGCCCTGGTCTCCGCCGAGGTAGGGATCTCGCTCACCTTGGCCAGCGTGGCCCAGAGTGTCAACAATCCCGGCGTCGTGTTCCGTCCGCTGTCCAATTCGCCGAAGCCTCTCGAGCTGCGCCTTGCCTGGCGGCAAGACAACGAAAGTCCCGCGCTGAAAGAAGTTCTCAGACTGTCAGAAGAAGCTCTCCCGACGCCCGCAGTTGGACCGGCCGGAAGCCAGGGAGGGCCGGAGAGTCCCCGTTCCCCCGCCCTCCCTGGAACCGGCTAAGAAGTTGCTACGTACGGCTAGGTTCAGCCGCCCGGCCGCCGGGGCGCGAGTCGTCTGATCCGTGCATTTCGGGGGACATTTCCCTGCCGGCCGCAAGGGCCTCCAGCCCCAGCTCGTCGGAGTCAGACTGTTCGGCGGTGGACAGCGCCTTCGCGTCGAATCCGGTTCGCTTCAGCAGCAGCAGGGTGCAGACCAGCGAAACCAGGGCGTAGCAACCGGAGGTGATAGCCACCGGCACAATGCTGCCGGTGGAGTTGAGCATCCACTGTGCCAGCACCGGGGTTCCGCCGCCGACCACCAGGGAGCACAGCTGATAGGACAATGACAGCCCCGTGTAACGGATATTGGCTGGGAAGGCCCGTGCCAGCAAGCCGCCGATTGCCCCGTAGAACATCGCATGCGGGATTGTTGCCACGCTCATGGCGACAACGGCGAGCCAAAAGTTCTCGGTCTGGATGGCGAAAAACATGGCCGGCATCAGGATGAACTCCGGCAAAACCATCAGGCAGATGGCCTTGCGCATGTCCATCCGGGAGACCAGGACGGCGCCGAACGGCTGCACGCAGAACTGCACCACCAACGCGATGGCGATGATCGCCAGGAACGTGCCGCTGTCGTAGCCGAGTTCTTTCGTGGCCCACGACAGGGCGAACGTGTTCTTGAAATATGTCACCTGGACCAGCGGCAGGGCTCCGGCGCCCAGCAGGACCAGAACCCAGTGCTTGCGGAGAACCTCGCCGAGCGGCAGCTTGACCGTTTTCTTGCGCTTGAGAACCAGCTTCATTTCGTCGGACTCTTCGAGCTTGAGCCGGATTACCATTCCGACGATCACCAGGACGGCGGAGATAAGGAACGGGATGCGCCAGCCGTAGAGGATGAAGTCGGGGGTTGGCATGGCGCTCAGGGCGAAGAAGGCGATGGTGGCCAGCAGATTGCCCGTGGGCGAACCCTGCTGGGCGAAGGCAGAGTAGAGGATGCTCTTGCCCTTGGGGGCGTTCTCGCTGGCGATAAGCACCGCTCCGCCCCATTCGCCGCCCACGGCTACCCCCTGGAAGACACGCAGCAGCACCAGCAGGACAGGTGCGCCCATGCCGATCTGTGCGTATGACGGGAGCAGACCGATTCCGACCGTCGCAACGCCCATCATAATCAGCGTGATAACCAGGGTGTTTTTGCGGCCGATCTTGTCGCCGAGGTGGCCGAAGATGATCCCGCCGATCGGTCGGGCCAGGAAGCCGGCCCAGAGGGTAACAAAGGCCAGCATGGTGCTAAGGCCGGCCTCCATATCGGAAGGGAAGAACACCTTGCCGAACACCAGCGCCGCGGCGGTCCCGTAAATGTAGAAGTCGTACCACTCGATAGTGGTACCGATAAAGGAAGCAATACCGGCCCTGAAGGCCTTCTTGTTGACTTCCTTCTCGGTGGGTTCAATCGTCGTCGTGCTCATCTAGGTTGCCCTCTCTGCCAACATAGAAAAACCCCAAAATGGGGCTCCTGTTGCACCGACGATGTCAGATCGACTAGGCCCGGTCCAATACTTTATGAGGCTCACATTATTGTTCAAATCTAAATAAAACGCATTTCACCCCTACATCTAGAGGGTGACGCGCGTCACGAGATTTTGCGACCTGTGGAAAATAAGGAAAGTCGCCCTGTCGCGGCTTTGCTGTGGGCGGAATCGAACGGGCTCAGCCGGAAGCGACGCGGCTCATGTCCTCCGTGGACGGGGCCGCACCAGGGCCCGCGGCGGGCTTGCGCGTACACACGCATGCTCGACAGGGCACGCAAACGCCCGGCGGGGAAATCCCCGCCGGGCGTTTGCGTGACCTGCTTGACTGACTATCAGATGTGCCGTCCCCCGGCGATCTCCAGCACTGTCCCGCTCATGTAGCTCGACATGTCGCTGGCCAGGAACAGGACAACTTGGGCCACCTCGGATGGCTCACCGGCACGGCCCATGGGGATCTCGGCGAGCTTTTGTGCCATCACATCTTCCCGCAGCACATCCGTCATCGGCGTCCGGATCAGGCCTGGCTGCACGGCGTTAACCCGCACTCCCTTGAATCCCAATTCCTTGGCCGCCGCCTTGGTGAGACCAACGATGCCGGCTTTGGCTGCGCTGTAGTTTGTCTGCCCGACCATTCCGACCTTGCCGGAGATCGACGAAACGTTGATGATGGAGCCGCCCGAGGCGTTCTCCCGCATCACCAGCGAGGCCGCGCGTGTGCCGAGCCACGTCCCCTTCAAATGGACGTCAATCACTTGGTCAAACTGATCTTCGGTCATCTTGCGCATCGTCGCATCACGGGTGATGCCGGCATTGTTGACCATGACGTCGACCTGCCCGAATGTCTCGACGGCCGCCCGTAGCAGTGCGTCAACGCTGGCCGCATCCGTGACGTCGCACTCAACCCCGATGGCTTTTCCGCCAATGCCGAGCCGCAGTGCCGCGGCTTCAACAGCAGAGCCATTCAAATCTCCGAGAACGATGTTTGAACCCTCTTTGGCGAAGGCCTCGGCTATCGAAAATCCGATGCCCTGCGCCCCGCCGGTGATAATACTGGTGCGCCCCTCGAGCAAACCCATTCCAACTCCCTTACTTGTTCACGAATCGGTAGTTACGCTGTGGCCGCGCTCTTCAGGAGCTGGCGGGCAATCACCAGTTTCTGAATTTCGCTGGTTCCCTCATAGATGCGGAACAGCCTGGCCGCACGGTAGAACCGCTCAACGGGAACGGAGCGCATGTAACCCATACCGCCGTGTACCTGCACTCCACGGTCCGCCACGCGTCCCAACATCTCCGAGCAGAACAACTTGGCCGACGACGGCCCGAGTTTTTTATCTTCTCCGCTGTCAAAGCGCGCGGCCGCACCGAGCACCAGCTCACGTCCAGCCAACAGCTCTGCATAGGACTCCGCCAGCATGGCCTGGACCAGCTGGAAAGTACCGATCGCGTTGCCGCCCTGCTTGGCTGTGACGGCATAGGCCACCGATTCGTCCAGGATCCGCTGGGCCTGGCCCACGCACATGGCTGCGATGTGCAGCCGGCCCTTGTTCAGCGACGCCATCGCCGCATGGAAGCCGACCTCCTCGGCGCCCCCGACCAACCGGTCCTTGCTGATCCGAACATCGTCGAAGTAGATCTCCGAAGTCCAGGCGCCTTCCTGACCCATTTTCTTGTCATGGGCGCCGATCGTGACGCCGGGGGACGTGGTGTCCATCAGGAAGGCGGAAATACCTTTGGTCCCCTTGGCGTCCGGGTCCGTCCGGGCGAACACGATCAGCAGGGTGGACAGCTGAGCGTTGGTGATGAACCGCTTGGTGCCATTGATGATGTAGTCGTCGCCGTCCTTCACGGCAGCCGTTTTCAGCCCGCTGGGGTCCGAGCCGGCCTCCGATTCGGTCAGGGCGAACGCCGCCACTGTCTCACCCGACGCCAGCTTCGGCAGCCACTGCTCTTTCTGCGCCTCGGTGCCATAGTTCACCAGCACCTGTCCGGCAATGCCGTTGTTGGTGCCGAACAGCGAACGGAATGACGGCGTGGTGTAGCCCAGCTCGAAGGCAAGCCGGGCGTCCTCGGAGGCGTTGAGGCCGAGGCCGCCAAATTCCTCAGGGATGGCCCACCCGAACAGCCCCATCTCGGCGGCCGCCTTCCGGATATCCTCGGGGATGGCGTCGGTGTCTTCGATCTCCTCCTCGCGGGGAATGACTTGCTCCCGGACGAAATCGCGGACGGTATCCAGTACTGCTTCGAAATCCTCGGCGTCCATAATTTTCCTCTTTCTGTAAAAGTTTCAGTGGGGCATACGCGGCGCGCTGGCTAGAGCCGCTGCCGTTCCAGTTCCGCGACGGCCTGGGGAATGACATCAAGAAGGTCTCCGACAATTCCAAAATCGGTGATTTCAAAGACGGGCGAGTCGGCATCCTTGTTAATGGTGATGATCAGCCGGGAGGTCTGCATGCCCGCCTTGTGCTGTATGGCGCCGGATATGCCGCAGGAAATGTAGACCTGCGGGGCAACGGACTTCCCGGTCTGACCTATCTGGGCCGCCGCTTCAATCCAGCCTGCGTCCACCGCCGCACGCGAGGCTCCTACCGCGCCGCCAAGGGCATCGGCCAGAGCCTCGATCTGGGTGAAGTCCCCGTTGGTGCCCCTGCCGCCTGACACCACGACGCGGGAGCCGGCCAGGGCCGGGCGCGTGGAAAGCTGCTTTTCCTCCCGGCGGACAACGCGCGCGGTCACGACGTCGGGCGCTTGGACTGTGACCACCGGGGGAGCGGCAGACGACAGCGCCACTGTCGTCTCCCCGCCGCCGGGACGGACTGTGATCACGGGAATGCCTCTAGTGACGCGACACCGGGTGGTGTGGGAGCCCGCCAGTGCGGATTTTTCCACCGACCAATCGGCGTTTACCGTTCCGGCCTTCGCCAGCTCCAGGGATGAGGCGAAAGTGATCTGGGGCAGTTCCAACCGCTCCGCGAGCTGTGCCGGAACAATTGATGTGCTCCCGTCGGTGGAGGCCATCCCCGCCAGGATGATGTCGCCTCTGCCCAGGTGGCTGATGGTGGCAGACAAAACTTTGGACGTGCCGGTCGCATCCGTTCCGGCCAGGGAATCGTCAGATATCAGGACCGCGTCGCGGGCGCCCATCTGGAGGGCCTTTTTCAGTGCACCGGCAGCGGCGGCCTGGCCCATCGTGGCGACTGTAATTCGGTCCGTTTTTTCATTCCGGTCTTCTACCAGCTGCAGGGCCGCCTCCAGCGCATATTCGTCGAGTTCGGACAGGATGCCGTTGGACCGGTCTACCGTCCGCGAATCCCCCACGAATTCAGGCTCCGTCTGGGAGTCCGGAACGTACTTAACCAGAACCAAGATATTCAATCCCGTACTCACCGGCTGGATACCTCTTCCGCCTCGTTGCTGCAGTCAACCTCACTGGTGACCGTCCACTAACGGTGCCATCCCCGGACTATTGCGGTCCAATACTTTTCGTAGTGGCTATTGTTCCCGAATTGGCAATAGACGGCTCTCCGGCTAGGCGCCCGGTTATCCACATGGCCAGACGGCCGGGTACGGGGAGTCCTGCCAGGCTCGATAAGATGGATCAGATGACCAACTGCTGAAAGTAGTGCGCACATGCCATCCCATCCGGACGAGAGTGCGGCACTGGCAATCCAGACTCCCGCGATCAACGACCGCTCCCTCGCGGCCGGGCTTGCCTACGCCATGGGGAGCCGCGTTTCCGGGATTTCCTTCGACGCCGCCACCGGACTCATGCTCGGCAAGGTGCGGGGCGGCTCCGATGTGCCGTATTCGACGACGGCGAAGCTGGTCCGCAAGGCGGGCGGCTGGAGCTGCACCGTGGGCGTTTGCAGCTGCCCGGTCCGGAAGGACTGCAAGCACGTGGCAGCACTGTTGTTCGCCGCCGAGGACAACCCCGCGATCCGGGTACAGTTGCTGGCCCCCGCCGATTCCAGCCGCCTGTCCCGGCAGACGCCGGTGCTTGAGGTGGCTGACTGGGAACAGGCGCTCAGCCCGCTGATCGCCCGGCCCGGAATCACGCAGTCCACCAACGGCACCCCGCTGGCGCTCCAGTTCGAGATCGAAGAACCCGCCCCGCATTTCTCCTACACCGGCCGCCGGGATCCCCTGCGCAGCGTCCGCCAGCTCAAGGCGCGTCCCGTGATCATGGGCGCCAAGGGCAAGTGGATCCGGGGCGATGTCTCCTGGAACACGCTGAGCTACCTGAGCTACCGGCGCGAATGCAACGAGGCCCACGTCGAGTGGATGCAGGAGTTCCTCGCCTCGCACACCGCCCAGGCCAACCGCCAGCATGCCGGGACCGGCCTGTGGCTGGGCCTGAACACGTATGCCGGCAAGAACTTGTGGAGCCTGCTGGCGCAGGCCCGGAAGGTCGGCGTCGCCCTGGTGCACAGCCGGGGCTCGGAGCCCGTGCGGCTCGTGGAGCAGCCGGCCGACGTCGGGCTCAACCTGACCCGGTTCGGCTCCGCGCCGGTTCCGGCCGGGGACGAAGCCGGCGACATTGCGCCGACTGCCGGTGGCGCGAACGACGGCGGGCTGTCCCTCGCCCCCACCATCACGGTTGAGGGCGAAGTCGTCGATCCGGCGTCCGTCGGGACCATCGGGCGGCCCGCCCACGGGATCTTCCTGACCTCCGGCCCCGACGCCCTGCCCGGTGTCGCAGCCACGGACACCATCATCACGCTCGCCCCGCTGGAACCGGGGCTCAGCGAGGAGCTGCTGACATTCGTCACGGCAGGAACCACGCTGCACATTCCGGCCCGGGACGAGAGCCGCTTCCTGACCGGCTTCTACCCCAAACTCAAGCAGAGCGCCCGGGTGACGGCCTCCGATGAATCCGTGGAACTGCCCCAGCTGGCCGTTCCCACCCTGTCGCTGCTGGCGAACTACGGCGCCGACCACCGCGTCCGGCTGCACTGGGAATGGCATTACAAGTCCGGCACGCTCGTCACGGCCCAGCCGCTGTGGCGCCACCCCGGCGATCACGGCTACCGGGACGACCCCGCCGAGGCCCGGCTGCTCGAAGCCGTGGGGCAGCCCTGGGACGTGGTGGCGGCCCTGGGCGAGTCCGCCACGGGCGGCTGGGGCACGCCGCGGCTGGCGGCATCGGCTGAACTCAGCGGCCTGGACACGCTGGCCTTCACCGCGGAGCTGCTCCCTGTGCTCCGTGAGATCCCCGGCGTCGCAGTGGATACTGCCGGCGAGATTGCCGACTACCGGGAGGCCGAAGAGGCCCCGGTCGTATCCATCTCCACCAAGGCCACCGAGCAGCGGGACTGGTTCGACCTGGGCATCCAGATTTCCCTTGAGGGCCAGCCGGTGTCCTTCGCGGCCGTTTTCTCGGCCCTGGCGGCCGGCCAGACCAAGATGCTGCTCCCCAGCGGCGCCTACTTCTCCCTGGACCTGCCCGAACTGCACCAGCTCCGGGCCCTGATTGAAGAGGCCCGGGAACTGCAGGACAACAAGGACGCGCCGCTGCAGATCAGCCGCTTCCAGGCCGGGCTCTGGGACGAGCTGGCCCAGCTCGGCATCGTGGACCAGCAGGCCGCGGCCTGGCGCGAGGCGGTCGGCGGGCTGCTGGAAGGCGGCGTGAAGGGCCTGCCGTTGCCGGCGACGCTGAACGCAGAGCTTCGCCCGTACCAGCTGGAGGGGTTCAACTGGCTCAGTTTCCTCTACCGCCACGGACTCGGCGGCGTGCTGGCCGATGACATGGGCCTGGGTAAGACCGTGCAGGCACTGGCTCTGATCTGCGCCGCAAAGGTCGCCGCCGGCATGCCTGCTGCGGCGTCCGACGGCGGCGCTGCCGCGGCGGGCGTTGCGACTGCAATTGCCGCTGCTGGCGCGGCCGGGGAAACTGCCGCTGCGGCTGCTCCCGAGGACGCCCCTGCCGGCGCTGCCCCGTTTCTCGTGGTCGCCCCCACGAGTGTCGTCGGAAACTGGGAGGCAGAGACCGCACGGTTCGCCCCCGGGCTGACGGTGCGTGCGATCAGCGAGACCTTCGCCAAGAGCGGTTCGGACCCGGTGACGGCCATGGCGGGCGCAGACATCGTGATCACCTCCTACGCCCTGTTCCGGATCGACTACGAGGCCTACGCCTCCAAGGAATGGTCCGGTCTGGTCCTGGACGAGGCCCAGTTCGTCAAGAACCACCAGTCCAAGGCCTACCAGTGCGCCCGGAAACTCCCGGCGGTGTTCAAGCTGGCCATCACCGGCACCCCGCTGGAGAACAACCTGATGGAGTTCTGGGCCCTCACCTCCATCGTGGCGCCGGGTCTCTTCTCCAGCCCGAAGCGGTTCGCCGAGTACTACCAGAAGCCGGTCGAAAAGAACGGGGACAAGGCCCAGCTGGACAAGCTCCGGCGTCGGGTCCGTCCGCTGATGATGCGGCGCACCAAGGAGCAGGTCATCCACGACCTGCCGCCGAAGCAGGAGCAGATCCTTGAGGTCGTGCTGAACCCGCGGCACCAGAAGGTCTACCAGACGCACCTGCAGCGTGAACGCCAGAAGATCCTGGGCCTGATCGACGACGTCAACAAGAACCGCTTCACAATCTTCCAGTCCCTTACGCTGCTGCGGCAGCTCAGCCTGGATCCGTCGCTGATCGATCCCTCGCTCTCCGGGGTCCGGTCCAGCAAGCTCGACGTGCTGTTCGAGCAGCTGGAGGACCTGGTGGCGGAGGGGCACCGCGCCCTCATTTTCAGCCAGTTCACCGGCTTCCTGGGCAAGGTCCGCGAACGGCTCGTCGAGGAGAACATCGAGTTCTGCTACCTCGACGGCAGCACCCGCAACCGCACCGACGTCGTCAATGAGTTCAAGAACGGCGCCGCCCCGGTGTTCCTGATCAGCCTCAAGGCCGGCGGCTTCGGCCTGAACCTGACCGAGGCGGACTACGTCTTCCTGCTGGACCCTTGGTGGAACCCGGCCTCGGAGGCCCAGGCCGTGGACCGCACGCACCGGATCGGGCAGGCCCGCAACGTCATGGTGTACCGCCTCGTTGCCAAGGACACCATCGAGGAAAAGGTCATGGCACTCAAGGCCCGGAAGTCCCAGTTGTTCGCCGACGTCATGGAGGGCGACGCGCTCTCCGGCGGCGCGCTCACGGCGGAGGACCTGGCCGGGTTGTTCAACGACTGACGGGTTCATCCCAACAGCAACGCGGGGTCACGTACCGCCGGTAAAACCCTCCGGGATGGGCCAAATCGGACCCCGCGTTGCGGGACTCAGCCCGCGGCCGGGCACGACCGCCGTGGGCGGGACGCCGAACTCGGGTCGACTGGCGCTGCAGCCGCGGCACGCCGCCTTGTGACGCTGAACGCGAGCCGTTTGGTTACGTGGGCTCCCGGCATGAAACCATACCAACCATGGCCCAGAAGATTGCGTACCAGGGTGAGCCCGGCGCCAATTCAAATATTGCGTGCGCGCAGATGTTCCCCGAGCTGGAAAGCGTCCCGTGCGCCAGCTTCGAGGATGCCTTAGAGCTGGTGTCCGGCGGCGAAGCGGCTCTGGCCATGATTCCCATTGAGAACTCGATCGCCGGCCGGGTGGCTGACATCCACATCCTGCTGCCGCTGTCCCGCCTGCAGATCGTAGGCGAGTACTTTCTTCCGATCCATTTCGACCTGTTGGGCATCCCGGGCAGCACCATCGAGGGGGCCACGGAGGTCCACAGCCACATCCACGCCCTGGGCCAGTGCCGCAAGCTGATCCGCAGTGCCGGCCTGAAGCCTGTTATTGCCGGGGATACCGCCGGTTCCGCCCGTGAAGTGCGGGAGTGGAACGATCCAGCCAAGCTCTCGCTTGCTCCCCCGCTCGCGGCCCGGATCTACGGCTTGGAGGTGCTGGCCTCGCGGGTTGAGGACGACCCGTCCAACACCACCCGGTTCGTGGTCCTGGCACCGGAAAAGGAACTGCCGTCCCGGGAGGCGTTGCCGGAAGCGGCTGTGACCAGTTTGCTGTTCCGAGTCAGGAACGTGCCCTCCGCACTGTTCAAGGCGCTTGGCGGGTTTGCCACCAACGGCGTGAACATGACAAGGCTGGAAAGCTACATGGTGGGCAACGAGTTTGCTGCCACCATGTTCATGGCCGACGTCGAAGGACACCCCGAGGACCTGCCCGTCCGCCTGGCCCTTGAGGAGCTGGACTTCTTCACCACCGAAGTGCGCATCCTGGGCGTCTATGCCGCCGCCGAATACCGGAGCGGGCAAGCCGCCACAAGCTGACGGCCCGCCGCGCACAAAAATACGGTTGGCCGGCGTCCACCGCTTCCTCCGACGCGGGCCCCAAGCAATAATTCGCTGCGGATCCGGGCTGGTGACGCGCAAACGGTAAAGCGCTACGGGTATGCCCGTAGCGCTTTACCTTTGCCGTGTCATGGGACGTTTTCCGTGGCGAATTGGGCTGAGCCAGGAAAGTGGACGGGGCGCGGCCGGGAACGCTCCGTCCGCCCTGCTTCCCTGGTGCCGACGCTCCGTCCCAGTTACCCGGTGCGGCACCCCCGCCGCCACGCCAGCACCCGCGGGATTCCGCGGGATTCCGCGGGATTCCGCGGGATGCGGCGAGGGGCGGTCGGAAGCAACTGGGCGGGAGCGTCAGCACGACGTCGGCAGGGGTGACTGTCCCGGCGGTTAGCCCGCGTGATCCTGGAGCTCGGGTGCCCGTTTGCCTGCCCGAAGAAGCGGCGCAAAGAACGCGCCGAGTTCCGCGGTCGCCGTCAGGGGCAAGACGTTGGCCACGTACTGGTCCGGGCGGACCACCACAACAACGCCGCCGCGGTCGAGGCCGCGCAGCTCGAAGATGTCTGCCTTCGGATCGGTGGCGTAGACCTTCTCGTAGTCCGTGAGCTGGAACGGCCCCACCAGCGGTTTGAACGCCGGGGGAACCGCGCCGATGTCGACGCCCGTGTGGTCCTGCTGGTAGATCACCTTCACGTCGAACCACGCATCACGGTCCGCCCCCGTGGGGGTTGCGGCGAGCGGGGAGTCCGGTGCGTTCGCGATCCATTCGGCGAAGTCGGCGACGGGCGACGCCGTTCCGTGCGGTCCGGTGCCCTGCTGCCCCGTGCCCGGCTGGGCAGTCTGGGCCGCTGCGGCGTCGGCGAAGACGTAAATCCGCCACCGCCCGTCTGCCGTGGCGTGGTGGCCGAGGTGCATCGGGTTGGTGTCGCAGACCCGGACAACGGGAGCGGACTTGAAGCGCTTGCCGATTGTGAAACCGGTGGCCAGGCCCTGGTGGGTGGCCTGGGCGGTGAGCATGGACGGTGTGTACTCCGTCATGAACCCGGCGGGGAACTCGGCGGTGCGCACGTAGAAGTCCTCGAGCTCCGAGGGGCTGTCGAACTCCTCGGGCTTCTTCGCCATCATGGTCGACCACTCCTTGTCGAAGTCGATGAGGTTCTTCGCGATGACCTGGCGCTCGGCCGAATACGTGGACAGCAGGCTCTCGGGGCTGCGGCCCTCGAGTACGTGCCCGAGCTTCCAGCCCAGGTTGAAGCCGTCCTGCATGGAGACGTTCATGCCCTGGCCGGCCTTGGCGCTGTGCGTGTGGCATGCGTCGCCGGTGATGAACACGTGCGGCGTGCGTGTGCCGACCTGGTCCGGCAGGACGTCGTCGAACCGGTCGGTGAGGCGGTGCGCGACCTCGTACACGCTGTGCCAGGCAACGTTGCGCACGTCGAGAGTATAGGGATGGAGGATCTCGTTCGCCTGCGCGATGATCTGCTCGATGCTGGTGCTCCGCACCGCCCCCTTGTCATCCGGGCCGACCTCGCCGAGATCGACGTACATCCGGAAGAGGAAGCCGCCTTCGCGCGGGATCAGCAGGATGCTGCCGCCGGTGCCGGACTGGATCGCGCACTTGGTGCGGATGTCCGGGAAGTCCGTGACGGCGAGGACGTCCATCACACCCCAGGCGTGGTTGGCCTGGTCGCCCGCGAGCGTGCAGCCGATCGAATCCCGCACCTTGCTCTTGGCGCCGTCCGCGCCGACGACGTACTTCGCCCGGACAATGCGCTCCCGGCCCGCGTCCGGGCCGGCCGTGTGGACGAGAGTGACGGTGACGGGGTACTCCGCCTCGTCGGCGACCTCGAGGCTCCGGAACTCCAGGCCGTAGTCCGGCGACATGCGGGTGGGCGAGTTCGCCATGAATTCCGCGAAGTAGTCCAGGACGCGGGCCTGGTTGACGATGAGGTGCGGGAACTCGCTGATACCTGTCGTGTCGTCCACGGCGCGGGCGCCACGGACGATCAGGGACGGGTCGGCGGGGTCCGGCTTCCAGAATGCCATCTCGGTGATGCGGTACGCCTCGGCGATGATCCGCTCGGCAAAGCCGAAAGCCTGGAACGTCTCAACACTCCGGGCCTGGATTCCGTCGGCCTGGCCGATGGGGAGCCGACCGCCGCGACGCTCCACGATCCGCGTGGTGATGCCCGGGAACTGGGACAGCTGCGCGGCGGTGACAACGCCCGCGGGCCCGGTGCCCACGATGAGCACGTCGACCTCGTCGGGAAGCTGGGTGGGCCGGTCGATGCCGACGCCGGCGGCTGGCTGGACTCGCGGGTCACCGGATACGTAACCGTGGTGGTGGAACTGCACGGGCTTTCCTCACTTCGCTGTGTGGCATGTCGTGGTGTGGCGGACGGTCGCCAGGCTGGTGTTCGATATTAGAACAGAACGTTCGATAATAGAACTCTTATCTCCAATCCACACTGTACGGTAGATATGACGTGGGTTACAAGTGCCGTAGAAACTCCCGTAAACAAGGGGTTGACGTTGCACGGTTCCTCGGCGATAGTTTTCGTATACGATTTCGTACTCGATGAGGAGCACCTTTTGGAACTGGTCACCGACCACACCCTGGCCGCGGCCCGCAAAGTCATCGCGGTGCATCTCAACTACCCCAGCCGGGCAGCCCAGCGTGGCCGTACCCCCGAGCAGCCGTCGTATTTCCTGAAGCCATCGTCCTCCCTGGCGCTCACCGGTTCAACAGTTGAGCGTCCGGCCGGCTGCGAACTGCTCGGCTACGAAGGCGAGATCGCCCTGATTATCGGCAAGCCCGCCCGCCGGGTGGCCATCGAGAACGCCTGGAACCACGTCGAGTGGATCACGGCCAGCAACGACCTCGGCGTCTACGACCTCCGCTACGCCGACAAGGGCTCCAATCTCCGGTCCAAGGGCGGCGACGGCTTCACGCCCGTGGGCCCCGGACTGATCGCCGCGGACGCCGTCGACCCGGCACGGCTGCGGATCCGCACCTGGCACAACGGCGACCTGGTCCAGGACGACACCACCGGGGACCTGCTCTTCCCGTTTGCCCGGCTGATCGCTGACCTGTCCCAGCTGCTCACCCTCGAGGAAGGCGACATCATCCTCACCGGCACCCCCGCCGGCGCCTCCGTGGCCAGGCCGGGCGACGTCGTCGAGGTCGAAGTCAGCGAGGTTGAAGTCAGTACCGTAGACCTCAGCGTGGAAAGCGCGACGGCGGGTGGCGCCGCTTCCGGCGGCCCCTCCACTGGCCGTCTGGTCACCCGGGTCGCGGAAGGCACGACGCCGTTCGCTGACTTCGGCGCGCAGCCCCGGCCCGATGACCTGCAGCGGGAGGAAGCCTACGGCTCGCGTGAAGCTGCCGGCCTCGCCGCCGTCGGGCATGACCAGATAGCGGAAGCGGCGGCCGCCAGCGTTGGACATGTCCTGTCGCCGGCGCTGAAGGCGAAGCTCGAGAGCGTCTGCACGGCAACCTTGTCCTCCCAGCTGCGCAAGCGCGGCCTGAACAACGTCAGCATCGACGGCCTCACCTCGACCCGTCCGGACAAGCGGATTGTGGGCCTGGCCCGAACCCTTCGCTACGTGCCCAACCGCGAGGACCTCTTCAAGACCCACGGCGGCGGCTTCAACGCCCAGAAGAAGGCCATCGACTCGGTCAACGAGGGCGAAATCCTGGTGATGGAGGCCCGCGGCGAAAAGGGCACGGGCACGATCGGCGACATCCTGGCCCTGCGCGCCCAGGTCCGCGGTGCCGCCGCCGTCATCACCGACGGGGGTGTCCGCGACTTCTCCGCGGTGGCTGCGATGGACATGCCCACCTACTATGCCAACCCGCACCCCGCCGTGCTCGGGCGCCGGCACATCCCGTGGGACACCGACATCACCATCGCGTGCGGTGGGACCACCGTGCAGCCCGGGGACATCATCGTGGCCGACGCGGACGGCATCCTGGTGATCCCGCCGGCGCTGGCCGAGGAACTCGCGGACGATTCCATCGCCCAGGAACGCGAGGAGGTTTTCATTGCCGAGATGGTGCAGCAGGGTCACAGCGTGGACGGCCTGTACCCCCTGAACTCCGAATGGCGGACCCGCTACGAGGAATGGGAAGCCGGCAAAGCCAATGGCTGACACCGCCGCCGCCAGCCCCAGCACCGCAGGCACCCAAACCGCCGCGCACCCGGGCAGCAAGTCCGAGCAGGCCTACGCGGCCGTCAAGGCCCGGATCGTGAACGGGACCTACTCCCCCGGCTACCGGCTGGTGCTGGCAAAGATCGCCGAGGATCTGGGGGTCAGTGTGGTGCCGGTCCGCGAAGCCATCCGCCGGCTCGAAGCCGAGGGCCTGGTGACCTTCGAGCGGAATGTCGGGGCCACCGTCGCCGGGATCGACCCCACCGAGTACCTCTACACGATGCAGACCCTCAGCATCGTCGAGGGCGCCGCCACGGCCCTGTCCGCTCCCCTGATCGGGCCGGCGGACGTGGCCCGGGCCCGGGCCGTTAACGAGGAGATGCGGGAGTGCCTGGAGCACTTCGACCCCGTCCGGTTCACCCGGCTGAACCAGGACTTCCACAGCATCCTGTTCGAGCACTGCCCCAACCCGCACATCCTGGACCTCGTCCACCGGGGCTGGAACCGGCTGGCGTCGCTGCGGTCCTCCACGTTCCGCTTCGTCCCCCGCCGCGCCCACGAATCGGTCGACGAACACGAGGCACTGCTCCGGCTCATCGAGTCCGGCGCCAGCGCCGACGAAATCGAAAAGGCCGCCCGCCTGCACCGCTCCGCCACCCTGGACGCCTACCTCGCCCAAAGCAACGCGGGGTCACTTAGCGCCCATTAACCGGCCCCGGATGGGCCGGAAGTGACCCCGCGTTGCAATACCAGACAGGAAAAACGATGACCTTCACTGCCGAAGAAGCTTCAACCCATTACGTCCCGCAGCACCTGCCCACCCACATCCAGCACTACATCGACGGCGAATTCGTTGATTCCGTGGGCGGGGCGACCTTTGATGTTCTGGACCCGGTCTCCAACACCAACTACGCCACCGCCGCCGCCGGCCAGAAGGAGGACATCGACCTGGCCGTTGCCGCCGCCCGCAAGGCCTTCACCACCGGGCCGTGGCCGCGGATGAAGCCACGGGAACGCGCCCGCGTCCTGAACCGGATCGCCGACGCCGTCGAGGCCCAGGAGGCCCGTCTCGCCGAGCTGGAAACGTTCGACACCGGCCTGCCGATCACCCAGGCCAAGGGCCAGGCGCTCCGCGCGGCGGAGAACTTCCGGTTCTTCGCGGACCTGATCGTGGCCCAGTTCGACGACGCCATGAAGGTCCCCGGCGCGCAGATCAACTACGTCAACCGCAAGCCGATCGGCGTCGCCGGCCTCATCACCCCGTGGAATACGCCGTTCATGCTGGAGTCGTGGAAGCTGGCGCCGGCGCTGGCCACCGGCAACACCGTGGTCCTCAAACCCGCCGAGTTCACCCCGCTGTCGGCCTCTCTGTGGGCGCAGATCTTCAAGGACGCCGGACTGCCCGACGGCGTGTTCAACCTGGTCAACGGCCTCGGCGAGGAAGCCGGCGACGCCCTGGTGAAGCACCCGGACGTTCCGCTGATCTCCTTCACCGGCGAAACCACCACCGGCCAGACGATTTTCCGCAACGCCGCGGAGAACCTCAAGGGCCTGTCCATGGAACTCGGCGGCAAATCACCGTGTGTGGTGTTCGCCGATGCAGACCTGGACGCCGCGATCGACTCGGCCCTGTTCGGGGTCTTCTCGCTCAACGGCGAGCGCTGCACCGCCGGGTCCCGGATCCTGGTCGAACGCGGCGTGTACGAGGAATTCTGCGAGAAGTACGCCGCGCGCGCAAAAAACATCGTCGTCGGTGACCCGCACGACCCCAGGACCGAGGTCGGCGCCCTGGTCCACCCGGAGCACTACGCCAAGGTTGCCTCCTACGTGGAGATCGGCAAGACCGAGGGTCGGCTGCTGGCCGGCGGCGGCCGCCCCGACCACCTGCCCGAGGGCAACTACATCGCGCCGACCGTTTTCGCCGACGTCGCCCCGGACGCCCGGATCTTCCAGGAGGAGATCTTCGGCCCGGTCGTCGCGATCACCCCGTTCGACAGCGACGAGGAAGCACTGGCCCTGGCCAACAACACCCGGTACGGGCTGGCCGCCTACATCTGGACCCAGAACCTGACCCGCGCGCACAACTTCTCGCAAAACGTCGAAGCCGGCATGGTCTGGCTCAACAGCCATAATGTCCGCGACCTCCGCACCCCCTTCGGCGGGGTCAAGGCCTCCGGCCTGGGACACGAGGGTGGCTACCGCTCAATCGACTTCTACACCGACCAGCAGGCCGTCCACATCACGCTCGGCACCGTCCACACGCCTAAGTTCGGCAGCGTCGAAGACGCCGCCGCCGCCGGCGACAGCTAATCATCCACCCCCCTTCAAAGAAGAGAGAGCGCACCATGACCAACTTTGTCCCCACCCCCTCCGTCCCGGCACCGGACATCGTCCGCTGCGCCTACATGGAAATTGTCGTCACCGACCTCGCCAAGTCCCGCGCGTTCTACGTGGACCTGCTGGGCCTGCACGTCACCGAGGAGGATGAGAACAACATCTACCTGCGGCCGCTGGAGGAGTTCATCCACCACAACCTGGTGCTCCGCAAGGGACCCATCGCCGCCGTCGCGGCCTTCGCCTACCGGGTGAAGTCACCCGCCGAGGTGGACGCCGCCGAGGCCTACTACAAGGAACTGGGCTGCCGCACCGAACGGCGCAAGGAAGGCTTCACCAAGGGCATCGGCGACGCCGTCCGGGTGGAGGATCCGCTGGGCTTCCCCTACGAGTTCTTCTACGAGGTGGAGCACGTCGAACGCCTCACGCAGCGCTACGACCTCTACTCCGCGGGCGAGCTGGTCCGGCTGGACCACTTCAACCAGGTCACCCCGGACGTTCCGCGCGGCCGGAAATACCTCGAGGATCTGGGCTTCCGGGTCTCGGAGGACATCCAGGATTCCGACGGCGTGACCTACGCGGCCTGGATGCACCGCAAGCAGACCGTGCACGACACCGCCCTGACCGGCGGCAACGGCCCGCGGATGCACCACATCGCCTTTGCCACCCATGAGAAGCACAACATCATCCAGATCTGCGACAAGATGGGCGCCCTGCGCATCTCGGACCGGATCGAGCGCGGCCCCGGCCGGCACGGCGTCTCCAACGCCTTCTACCTCTACATCCTGGATCCGGACGGCCACCGCGTGGAGATCTACACCCAGGACTATTACACCGGCGACCCGGACAACCCCGTCATCACCTGGGACGTCCACGACAACCAGCGCCGCGACTGGTGGGGCAACCCCGTGGTCCCGTCCTGGTACACCGAGGCCTCCCTGGTCCTGGACCTCGACGGCAATCCCCAGCCCGTGATCGAGCGCGAAGAGAAGAGCGAAATGGCGGTCACCGTAGGCGCCGACGGTTTCTCCTACACCCGCAAGGACGGAAGCCCCGACGGGGACCGGACAGGCTTCAAGCTCGGGGCGCAGCTGTAGCCATGCTGGACGCCAAGACGATCGAGGCCATCGCGGACGAACTGCTCGAAGCCGGCCGCACCCGCAAACCCATCCCGCGCCTGACGGCCCGTTACCCGGACATGACGGTGGAGGACTCCTACGCGGTCCAGCAGTTGTGGCGGCGCCGCAACGAGGAAGCCGGCCGGACCCTGGTGGGACGGAAGATCGGCCTCACGTCGAAGGCAATGCAGGCCGCCACCGGCATTACCGAACCGGACTACGGCGCCATTTTCGATGACATGGTGCTGGAGACCGGCTGCTCGGTGGAATGGGACAAGTACACCCACCCGCGGGTGGAAGTGGAACTGGCGTTTGTCCTCAAGGACGCGCTCAAAGGCCCCGGCTGCACCATCTTTGATGTCCTAAGAGCCACCGACTACGTGGTTCCGGCCCTTGAGATCCTGGACTCCCGGATCGAGATGGAGGGCCGGACCATCGTGGATACCATCTCGGACAATGCCGCGATGGGGGCCATGGTGATCGGCGGCAACCCGGTAAAGCCGGACGCCGTGGACCTCCGCTGGGTCTCCGCCATTCTGTACAAGAACCAGACCGTGGAGGAAACCGGTGTTGCCGCCGGGGTCCTTGACCACCCGGCCAACGGGGTGCACTGGCTGGCCAACAAGATCGCCGCGCACGGGGACAGCATGAAAGCCGGCGACATCATCCTTGCCGGCTCCTTCACCCGGCCGCTGTGGGTGTACAAGGGCGACACCGTCCACGCAGACTACGGACCACTGGGAGTTGTGACATGCCGCTTCGCATAGAACCCCAGAACACCTTCCGGGATGCCCTGCGCAACCAAACCGGCGCTGCCGGCCGTCCGCTGGCAGGGATGTGGGTGTGCTCGGGCAGCCCGCTGGTGGCCGAGCTCTGCGCCGGGTCAGGCCTGGACTGGCTCCTGGTCGACGCCGAACACAGCCCCAACGGCCTCGAATCCGTCCTCGCCCAGCTCCAGGCCATCCACGGTTACCCCATCCACACCCTGGTCCGGCCGCCTGTGAACGACACCGTGGTGATCAAGCAGTACCTGGACCTGGGCGTCCAGAACCTGCTGATCCCGATGGTCAATTCCCCGGCCGAGGCGGAAGCCGCGGTGGCGGCCACCCGCTACCCGCCGCAGGGCGTGCGCGGGGTGGGCTCCGCCTTGGCCCGCGCCGCCCGCTGGAACCGGATTCCCGATTACCTGGCCCGGGCCGGCGAGACCGTCAGCGTCACCGTCCAGATCGAATCCGGCGCGGCCGTGGAAGCGGTGGAGGACATCCTGACGGTCGACGGCGTGGACGCCATCTTCCTGGGCCCCTCCGACCTTGCCGCATCGATGGGCCTGCTGGGGCAGCAGGAACATGACGAGGTGCGCGCCGCCGTTGAGCATTGCCTCACCGCCGCGAAGGCGGCCGGCAAACCCGCCGGCGTCAATGCCTTTAAACCCGACACCGCCCGCCGCTATCTGGATGCCGGTGCCAATTTCATCCTGGTGGGCGCCGACGTCGCCCTGCTGGCTCGAGGCTCCGAGGCCCTCGCCGCCAAGTACGTCCAGCGCGCCGAAGGCGACGCCCCCGCCAGCTACTGAACATCCAACGCGGGGTCAGATCGCGCCGGTTGAACCAGCCGGGATTGGCGAGGAGTGACCCCGCGTTGGCTGGTTTAGGCGGCAGCCGGCGCGGTCGCGGACCGGGAGGACGTCTGGTTCCGGAACCACGTGGCCAGTTTCTTGCCCCGCCCCTTCCACCAGCTGTCCTCGTCACCGCCGTGGCGCCACCGGTAGATCACCATCACCATCATGAAGACTCCGCCCGCCACGTCCTGCCACGTCCCGCTGGCGGCGTCGATCAGCACACTGACCGCGCAGATCAGGATCGACGGCCAGGCCAGCGTGGCGAAGACGGTGTTTGCCACGTAGCGGCGGTGGGACCGCGGCACGCTGAGGGCCCGGACCATGTCGAAGCAGACACAGACGACGACGATTGCCTGGCCCAGGGACAACAGGACCGAGCCGGTCAGGGATCCCGCGAATATTACCAAGGTGTGGAGCCCGGAGTTCATGGCCTGCCCGCGATCGTTGCGGGTCCAGGCGCCGATTTACCCGGCGTCAATGGATCTAACATGCGGTGCCCCCCGGCTGTCCTCGCTGCTTCGCTGGCTCTGGCGCCAGCCTTTCCTGCCAGGACAATTCAAACGGCCACGCCGCACTGAAGTCACGCAAACGCTGTACCCGTCTTTCAGACAGCGACTACCCGGATCCGGGGCGGGCGTACTCGCCCCGGCAATCCTGTACTACGTGGAAGATGCCGCGGACTACCTGGAGGGGACGGAACGCACAGCGTGCTGCGTCACTCGCTGTTCCGCGGCCTCCAGACGACGACGGCCTGGGAACGGGCCCGCGGGCGCTTGCCCCGGACCAGGCTGACGACGTCGCCCGCGGCCCCGGCAGCGAAGATGCGGGACTCCAGGCTGCGCGGGCGTCGTTCGAGCTCCTCGCTTAGTTCGGTGACGCGGCGCTGCAGTGCTGCGACCTGGTTCTCCAGCTGGAGGATCCGTTTGATGCCCTCCAGCGAGACGCCCTCCTGCGAGAGCCGCTGCACCTCGCGGAGCATGTTGACGTCCCGCTGCGAATAGCGGCGGGACTTGCCGGGGGCGCGGCTCGGCGAGACAATCCCCAGCCGGTCATACTGCCGCAGCGTCTGCGGGTGCATGTCCGCCAGTTGCGCGGCGACGGAGATCACGAAGATCGGCTGGTCGAAGTCGAACTCGATGGCCATGGCGGGGCGTCCGTTCCTAGAGCCGGGCCTTGGCTGCCAGTTCGGCGCGGACGTCCTCGCCGGAGGTGGCCGCGGCAAAGGCCTGGACGGCTTCCTCGGCTTCTTTGTTCAGCTTCCTTGGGACGGCGACGTCGATGGTCACCAGCAGGTCACCGGTGGCCTTCGAGTGCTTGACGCCGCGTCCCTTGACGCGCAGCGTGCGGCCCGACGGCGTCCCGGCGGGGACCCGTACCTTGACCTTGTCGCCGTCGATGGTCGGAACCTCGATGTCGGCGCCCAGGGCTGCCTCCGGAAAGGTGACCGGGACGTGGATGCGCAGGTTGTCACCGTCGCGGACGTAGAAATCGTGCGGTTTCACCGAGACGGTGACCATCAGGTCCCCGTTGCCGGCCGGTCCGTACTGGCCCTTGCCGCGGACCCGGACTTTCTGTCCGTCCTTGATGCCGGCCGGGACGCGGACGTCGATGACTTCGCCGTCCGGTTCACGCAGGCCGATGGTTGTGCCGCGGATGGATCCCGCGAAGGAAATGGAGGTCGACGCCGTCCGGTCCGCACCCTTCTGCGGCGGGCGCTGGAAGGACTGGCCTCCGCCGCCGAAGCCGCCACCGCCGAAGAGGTCGGCGAACTCGGGGGGAATGCCACCGGCGGTGCTGTAGCCGCCGGAGTGCCGTCCCCCGGCACCGGTGAAGAGCCCGCCGAAGAGGTCTTCGAAGCCAGCCCCGCCGGCTGCGCCGCCACCGCCGCCCGGAGCGAACCGGGCTCCGCCGCCCATGGCCCGGATGGCGTCATACTGCTGCCGCTCGTCGGGGTCTGAGAGTACGGAATAGGCCTCGGAGATGTCCTTGAACTTCCGCTCCGAAGCAGCGTTGCCCGCGTTGGTGTCCGGGTGGTGCTGCCGCGCGAGCTTCCGGTAGGCCTTTTTGATGTCGGCGTCGGAAGCGTCCTTGGCGATTCCAAGGATCTTGTAAAAGTCCTTGTCCACCCAGTCCTGGCTAGCCAATGGCGTTTCCTTTCAAATCTGTGTGCCGAGGTGACAGTTCGCGCCGATGTTTGGTCGAAACATGGGCGCGAACTGTCACCTCGAGGGGGTACTGCTAGGCCGGGACAGCCACGATGACCTGTGCCGCCCGAAGGACCCGGTCACCGGACTTGTAGCCCGAGCGCAGGACCTGGCTGACGGTGTCGATCTCGACATCCGCGCCGGGCTGCTGGATGAGGGCCTCGTGGATCGTGGGGTCGAACTCCACGCCGGTCTCGGCGATGCGCTCCAGGCCATACGTCTTCAGCGCGTTCTCCAGCTTGGCGGCGATCGCGGCGAACGGGCCGTCCGCGAGGTCCCCGTGCTGCCGGGCGGCGTCGACGTCGTCCAGTACCGGAAGCAGGGAGTTCATGACGCCGATGACGGCCATCTCCCCCGCCACGGCGCGGTCGCGTTCGACCCGCTTGCGGTAGTTGACGTACTCGGCCTGCAGACGGCGAAGGTCATTCCTGAGCTCCTCCGCCTCCGCACCGTCGGCGGCCTGGGCCACGGACTCCGCCGCCGGCACCTCGACACTGTTGAGGATGTCCTCCGCCTGGGACAGCGCGTCCCCGGAATCAGAGTCCCCGGCAGCGGCGCGCTCCTGGTCGGGGTGGCGGGCCTGGCCGGTCTTCGGATCAACCTTGCGGTTGTCGTGGATGATCGGCTTCTGCGGCTCGTTCTCCCGCTGTTCGGCGTCGCGACGGCTCTCGGAAGAACCGTGCTCTTCTTCGTTACCGTGATGGGGCATGATTACTTCTTCTCGTCTTCGTCAACGATTTCGGCGTCGACGATGTCCTCGTCGGAGCCGGCTGCCTTCTCACCTTCGGGCGCACCTTGGGCGCCGGTGGCACCGTCCGGGGAACCTGGCTGCGCGTAGATGGCCTCGCCGAGCTTGGTCTGGGAAGCCTGCAGCTTCTCGAACGCGGTCTTCACGGCGGCGTCGTCGGTGCCTTCGAGGGCGGCCTTGAGGGCGTCGACGTCGGCCTGGACCTCAGTCTTGACCTCTTCGGGCAGCTTGTCGGCGTTGTCGGCGATCAGCTTGTCCACGGAGTAGGCCAGCTGCTCGGCAGTGTTGCGGGTGTCGGCTGCCTCGCGGCGTGCCTTGTCCTCTGCTGCGTGCTCCTCGGCGTCCTTGACCATACGGTCGATGTCTTCCTTGGAGAGGCTGGAACCGCCCGTGATGGTCATGGACTGTTCCTTGCCGGTGCCCTTGTCCTTCGCGGAGACGTGCACGATGCCGTTGGCGTCGATGTCGAAGGTGACCTCGACCTGCGGCACGCCGCGCGGGGCCGGAGCGATCCCGGTCAGTTCGAAGGTGCCCAGCGGCTTGTTGTCGCGGGTGAACTCGCGCTCGCCCTGGAAGACCTGGATGGACACGGACGGCTGGTTGTCATCCGCCGTGGTGAAGGTCTCGGAGCGCTTGGTCGGGATGGCCGTGTTGCGCTCGATCAGGTGCGTCATGATGCCGCCCTTGGTTTCAATGCCGAGGGAGAGCGGGGTGACATCGATCAGGAGGACGTCCTTGCGTTCGCCCTTCAGGACACCGGCCTGCAGGGCGGCGCCGACGGCGACGACCTCATCCGGGTTGACGCCCTTGTTCGGCTCCTTGCCGCCGGCGAGTTCCTTGACCAGGTCGTAGACGGCCGGCATACGGGTGGAGCCACCGACCAGCACGATGTGGTCGATCTCGGAAAGCTTGATGCCGGCTTCCTTGATGACGTCGTGGAACGGCTTCTTGGTGCGCTCGAGCAGGTCCTTGGTGAGGTCCTGGAACTTGGCGCGGGTCAGCTGCTCGTCCAGGTGCACCGGGCCGTCGGGGGTGACGGAGAGGTACTGCAGGGAGACGTTGGTGCTGGAGGAGGAGGAGAGCTCCTTCTTGGCCTGCTCGGAGGCCTCACGCAGGCGCTGCAGGGCGATCTTGTCCTTGGACAGGTCGATGCCCTTGACCTTGAGCTGGTTCAGCAGGTAGTTCACAACGCGCTGGTCCCAGTCGTCGCCGCCGAGGCGGTTGTCGCCGGCGGTGGAGCGGACCTGGATCGTGGAGAAGTTGTCCTCGTCCTTGCCCACTTCGAGCAGGGAAACGTCGAAAGTTCCGCCGCCGAGGTCGAATACGAGGATGAGTTCGTCTTCCTTGCCCTTGTCCAGGCCGTAGGCCAGTGCGGCCGCGGTGGGCTCGTTGACGATGCGGAGGACCTTGAGGCCCGCGATTTCGCCGGCTTCCTTGGTTGCCTGGCGCTCGGCGTCGTTGAAGTACGCGGGAACGGTGATGACGGCGTCGGTGACCTTTTCACCCAGGTAGGACTCGGCGTCGTTCTTGAGCTTCATGAGGATACGGGCGGAGATTTCCTGCGCCGTGTACTTCTTGTCGTCAATGGCGACGCTCCAGTCAGTGCCCATGTGGCGCTTGACGGACGCAATGGTGCGGTCAATGTTATTGACGGCCTGGCGCTTCGCGATCTCGCCCACGAGTACTTCGCCGGACTTGGAGAATGCAACAACCGACGGAGTGGTGCGGCCACCCTCGGCGTTGGCAATAACGGTGGGCTCGCCACCTTCGAGAACTGAGACGACGGAGTTGGTCGTTCCGAGGTCAATACCTACTGCACGTGACATGTGTTGCTTCCTTCTTTTCCTTCGAAACTTGCCGGATTGGCTGCGGACCCAAAGGATCCAACCGCTATTGAGTGATCTGCACTCAACTTTACCGCGCACCGAATCAAAGTCAATCCAAAGTTGAGTGATGTGCGCTCAACTTGGGCCACCCGGGTGACCCACAGCTATCCCCGGAAGCCACTCTTACCCGGAATTCCGGGGACTTTTCGGGCACCGCGAGGCCCGAAACCTTCCTGTTCGCTGAGCGCGAAGCCGGCCGCTCAGCGGTCTCCGCGTCCCGCTTCGCCGGTGGAATCGTTGGACCCGTCGTTCGCGGGTGTTTCTTTCTCCGTCCGGCTGCCGGTCCGCCGGGCACCCGTATCGCCGGCGGCGCCATAGTCGCCTTCCGGATACTCGCCCTCTTCGCCAGCGGCGGACCGCGCGCCGGTCGTGCCGGCGGCAGCCCGGTCGTCGGCAGGATTAACACGCTCGTCGGCGGCGCCGCCGCTGACGCCGGCCGGTCCGTAGTCCCCCTCGGGGTAGTCACCCTCCTCGAGGCCGACGGCCGTGGCACCGCTGACGCCCGCCGCACCATAATCTCCGGTGGGGTATTCGCCTTCGACGGCCTCGGGCGGGTTCTCCCCGGCGGTGCCCGCCGAGCCGTAGTCGCCCTCCACGTACTGGCCTTCCGCGGGCTTGTCCTCGGGTTCCGCTGCCGTTCGGTCGAACTCGCTGTTTTCGGACATGGTTGGATCCTTCCCGGAAGCATCGGCGCGCCCAGGCAGGCGCAGGGGCAGTCTATCGAGCAGCGCCGGCCGGCAACAGGGGGGACTGAAACCCTGGCACGGCGGCCATTCCCGGGGTGGGACGGCCCGTCAGCCTGGCTGCTCCCCGGCGGGTCGAAGGCCTGCGAGATCCGACAGCACAGCCAGGTGGTGGGCGAACAGGTCGTCCGCGGCCGCGAAGGTGCCAGCCCCGTACTGGCCGAAAACTTCGAAGCTGATGGCGCCGAACAGCGAGGTCCAGACGAGCGCGCCGCGCGCCAGCAGGGAGTCCGGCACGGCCAGTCCCAATCCGCTGCGGATCCGCTCCAGGTCGGCGGCAAGCGGCTGCTCGACGGCGGCCTGGCCGCCAGGCTCCGTCAACTGTCCGGCTCGGTAGGCGCCGTCGAGGAGGGCCATCAGGGCGTAGATGACGCGAGTTCCCGGTCCCGTGGTTTGCTCGGCGGGCGCCCGGTATCCGGGCACGGGGCTGCCAAACAAGAGTCCGTAGCGGGCCGGTTCGCGCAGCGCCCAGCGCCGGGCCGCGGCTCCCAGGGCGGTGAACCGTCCGGCGAAATCGGTGGCTGGCAAGGCGGCCACGGCGTCCTCCACTTCGTCGCCGAGTTCGTTGTAGGCGTCGATGAGCAGCAGCGTCAGCAGTTCCTCGCGGTTCTCCACATACCGGTAGACGGCCGAGGAGACGACGCCGAGGTCGCGGGCCACGGCGCGGAGCGACAGCGCGGCAGCCCCATGCAGCGTCAGGTGCACCCGGCCGAGCCGGACAATGTCCTCGATGGTCCGGGCGCGGGCACGCTCGCGCGGGGTGGGCGGCTTCGCAGACGATGGCTTAGCGGGCGGGGCCGGCTCCACGGGCGGCGCAGTGACGGTCGGAGGCATACGTCCAGCATTCCACGAAGCAGAGCAGTGTCAACAAATGTGAGCACTGCTCTTGACTTGAGTCGCAGCGGAGGCCATCCTGACATTAGAGAGCACTGCTCTCAGCAAACTCCCACCGGCCGCGCAAGACGGACCGGCGCAGCCGCGGATTCAACCCAGCGAGAGCGAGAAAACCATGTCCCAGCCAGGATCCCCCGAAGTCCCGGGCTCCTCCGGGCCCGCAGAGTCCGCCGCATCCCGGCCCGGTTCCCCCGGGGCCGCAGAGTCCCCCGCATCCCGGCCCGGTTCCCCCGGGGCCGCAGAGTCCCCCGCATCCCGGCCCGGCTCCCCCGCCTCTGCCCGGTATGTGGTCACCGGGGCAGGTCCGGTCGGCTGGACGGTTGCCGAGCAGTTGGCGGCCGCGGGCCATCGGGTGCGGGTGCTTACCCGGTCCGGCAGCGGTCCCGACCACCCCCTCGTCGAGAAGGTCTCCGTCGATGTGTCCGAGCCGTCCCGGCTCGGGGAGCTGTTCGGCGGCGCCAGCGCCGTGTTCCATTGCGTCCACGGCTCGCGGTACAGCGCGAGCACTTGGGCTGCGGAACTCCCGGGCGCCGAGCAGTCGGTGCTTGCCGCGGCGGGTGCGGCGGGCGCCGTCGTCGTTTTTCCGGAAAGCCTCTACTCCTACAGCGAGCCGGACCGGCCGATGACCGAGGATGGCCCGCGCGATGCGCGGGGCGGCAAGCGGGGGATCCGCACCGGGCTGCTGGCGGCCCGCGCCGGGTCCGCCACGGACACCGCGAGTGTGGTGGCGAGTGACTTCTTCGGCCCCAGGGTGCGGGGCGCGCATGCCGGCGAACGGATGGTGAAGCCCGTGCTGGCGGGGAAGTTCCTGATGGTGGTTGGCAACGCGGACCTGCCGCACTCATTCACGTACGTGCCGGACCTGGCCGCCGCCATGATCGCGGCAGCGCAGAATCCCGCAGCCTGGAACCGGGTGTGGCATGCGCCGACCGGCCCGGCCCTGAGCCAGCGGCAGATCGCCGACGCGTTCGCCGCCGCTGCCGGCGTCCGGGCACCGCGGGTGGCCGCCGTCCCCGGCTGGGCGCTTCGGACGATGGGCATGTTCTCCCCAGGTACCCGCGAACTGACCGAAACCCTGTACCAGTTCGAGCATCCTTTTGTGATGGACTCGCGCGCCAGCGAGGAGGCCCTGGATCTGCGCCCCACGCTGCTCCACGACGCAGCCGCCGCCACCGTTGCCTGGTGGAAGCACCAGGCACAGTGACGGCGGTTAGGCCGGGTATTCCAGCTAGCGGATTCCCGCCTGCGCGGATTCCGGCTCGGTTTCCGGTTCCGGTTCCGGAGCGGACGGAAGGGCGCGTGCGCCGCCATCGGGCTCGGGGCGTCCCAGCTTGCTGGGCCACCAGATCCGCGGCCCGATGTCGTAGGCCAGGGCCGGGATGAGCAGCGAGCGGACCAGGATGGTGTCCAGCAGCACCCCGAAGGCCACGATGAAGGCCAACTGCGCCAGGAACATGATGGGGATGACGCCCAGGGCGGCGAAGGTGGCCGAGAGGACCACTCCGGCGGACGTGATCACACCGCCGGTGACCCCTAGTCCGCGCAGGATGCCCGGCCGCGTGCCGTGCTTCAGGGACTCCTCCCGGACCCGGCTCATCAGGAAGATGTTGTAGTCAACCCCCAATGCGACCAGGAAGACGAAGCCGAAGAGCGGCACGGTGGCATCGGCTCCGGAGAACCCGAAGATGTTGTTGAACACAACGGCTGAGACGCCCATCGCGGCGCCGTAGGACAGGACCACCGATGCGACCAGCAGGACCGGCGCCAGTACAGAGCGAAGCAGCAGCATCAGGATCACGAGGATCACGGCGAGGACCACCGGGATGATGGTGACGAGGTCACGCTGTGCGGTGGTGTTTGTGTCCAGCGCCGTCGCCGTCACGCCGCCGACCAGTGCGCCGCCGTCGATCTTCTTGAGTTCCCGGCGGAGGGCCACGACGACGTTTTCGGCCTCGTTGGAGTCCGCGGCGTAATTCAGGGTCGCGTTGATCAGGACCTTCCCGTCCCTCACCGCAGGCGTTGCGGGCGGACCGGGGACCCCGGCGACGACCGGCGCGCCGCCGTCGGCCAGCAGGTACGCGGCCCCGACGCCGTCGGTCGCCGTGGTCTTGTCCAGCACGTCCTGGGCCTTGGCCTCGTCAACGACGATGACGGCGGGGCTGCCGGAGCCGGCGTCGAAGTGCCGGGCCAGGGCGTCCTGGCCGTCGACGGCGTTGGAGGCGGTGAGGATGACGTCGGTCTGCGGGACGCCGTTGGCCTTGAGCTGCAGGACGCCGGCGGAGGCCACCAGAAGCAGCAGCACTGACGCGATCCAGACGGTCCGGGGGCGGCGGGAAACGAGGCTGCCGGTGGCACGCCACAGGCCCTTCTGGCCCTCAAGCCCGGTGACGAGTTCAGGCTCCCGTCCGGCGTCCGGGAGCAGCTTGGGGCGGAAGGGCCAGAACGCGGCCCGGCCCAGCAGCGCCATCATCGCGGGCAGCAGCGTCAGTGCGGCGAAGAGTGCGCAAAGGATGCCCGCGGCGGCCACCGGTCCAAGGGCTTTGTTGGAGTTTAGGTCGGAGAACAGCAGGCAGAGCAGGGCGATAATCACCGTGGCGCCCGAGGCAAGGATGGGTTCCCACGATTTCTTCCACGCGGTGAGGGCGGCGGCCGTGCGGTTGGTGGTGTGCGTCAGGGCTTCACGGAACCGTGCCACATAGAGCAGCGCGTAGTCCGTGGCGGCACCGATCACCAGGATGGACAGAATGCCCTGGCTTTGGCCGTTGAGCTGGATCCAGCCGAGCTTGGCCATGCCGAAGACCAGCATGATGGCGGCGCAGAGGGCGAAGACGGAGGTGAACAGCACAGCGATCGGCAGCAGCAGCGAGCGGTAGACGATCAGCAGGATCAGGAACACGGCGCCGAGGGCCACGAGAAGCAGGATCCCGTCAATGCCGGCGAAGGCACTGACCAGGTCCGCCGTGAGCCCGGCCGGGCCGGTCACAAAGGTCTGCATTCCCTCCGGAGCGGACGCCTGCACCTGCGAACGGAGTTCCTTGACGACTTCCTTCACTTCGCCCGAGGAATCGATCGGAACCACAAACTGCACTGCCTTGGCATCCTCGGACGGGATCGGGCCGATAACGGTGCTTCCGGCGCCCAGCGCCTCGAGCTTGACCTTGAGGGCCGCGGCCTCGCCGAGCTGGGCCGGGGTGAAGGCGGAATCGCTCTCGATGATGATGACGGCGGGGATCTCGTTGGAGTCCCGGAACTTGGCCTGCCAGTCCTGCGCCGCGGTAGCCTCGGCCCCCGCCGGGAGGAACGACGCCTGGTCATTCGAGGAAACCTCGCTCAGCCGGCCAAAGGTGGGTCCGCCGATCCCGGCGATGGCCAGCCACGTGACAACGAGCAGCACGGGAACCAGCCAGCGCAGCCAGAAGGGGACGCGGGCACTTCCGTGTGGGGTCTTGTTCATGGTTCCTTCTGGTGCGGGTCTGGGACGAGTACAATTGAGTCCATAATAGACTATCTCCATGATGGAGATAAACAGGTGCGAGCGGATTCTTGAGAAATCTTGCGGCGACGGGCCGCGGCAAGGGTCCCACGCACTGCAGTAAACTCCGGAGGTCGCCATCTTCGGAGCAGGCGAGGACACCCACAGGGAGAGGAAGGTGCGCACCGTGACAGTCGATCCGTCAGGACGCCCCGACCCTTCCGGGCCGCCGCCTTCCGGGCCGCCGCCGCTGGTCCGGCTGCTGCAGGAGTTCAGCCTGGAGGCCAACCGCTACGTGGATTCCGCCGGCGGACGCAATGACATGCACCGGACGGACCTGAACGCCCTGTCCGTGATCATGCAGCACGCGGCCAGGAACGAGATTGTCACGCCCGGGGTGCTCCGGAAGGAACTCCACCTGAGCTCGCCGGCAACCACCGCCCTGATCGACCGGCTGCACAACTCCGGCCACGTGGTCCGGGAACGGCAGGGCACGGACCGCCGCCAGGTCCAGCTCCGCATGACCCCCAAGGCGTACCGCGACGGCGGCGCGATGTTCCGGCCGCTGGCCCTCCACATGGCGGCCGCGATGGCCGAATTCACTCCGGAGGAACTGGACATTGCGACGCGGTTCATGTCCTCGATGATCGAGGCGACGGTCCGGGCCGGGCAGGAGGCGGCACAGCAACCGTCGCCGCCGCCAGATACAGCACCCTGAGGTCATTTCCGCGCGCGGAGCGGTAGCTTTTCCTTATGAGTGCGCAGCAGCCTGAAGATGTGTACAGCCATGGCCACCACGAGTCGGTCGTCCGCGCCCATGCCTCCCGGACGGCGGAGAACTCCGCGGCGTTTGTGATCCCGCACCTCACCCCCGGGGTTTCGGTGCTCGACGTCGGCTGCGGGCCGGGCAGCATCACGTGCGATTTCGCCGGTCTCGTCTTCCCCGGAACAGTTACCGGGCTGGACCGCTCGCCCGAGGTGATCGGCCAGGCGACCGCCCTCGCGGCCGAGCGCGGCGTGCAGAACGTTGGATTCGTGGCCGGCAACATCTACGACCTTGACTTTGAGGACGAGACGTTCGACGTCGTGCACGCCCACCAGGTTCTGCAGCACTTGACCGACCCCGTTGCCGCCCTGCGGGAGATGCGCCGCGTCGCCAAGCCGGGCGGGATTGTGGCGGTGCGCGACGCCGATTTCCACGGCATGAGCTGGTTCCCGGCCGTCCCCGAACTGGACGAATGGATGGAGCTCTACCAGCGGATCGCCCGCCGCAACGGTGCCGAACCCGACGCCGGCCGCCGCCTGGTTTCCTGGGCCCAGTCCGCCGGGTTTACCGACGTCGCACCGTCCAGCAGCAACTGGCTCTATGCCACCGACCAGCAGCGCCGCTGGCAGGCCCGGGTCTGGGGTGAACGAGTGCTGCACTCAGCCTTCGCGGACCAGGCGCTCGAGTACGGCTTCGCGAACGCCGCGGACCTGGCCCGGATCTCAGCCGGCTGGCACCGCTGGGGTTCCACCGATGACGGCTGGTTCCTGATCCCCAACGGCGAAGTGATCGCCCGGGCGTAAGCGTCAGCCCGTTGTCCACATAGCCGGGGCGGACTCTGGAGCTCGAAGGGCAGGTTTCTTAGCATCAAAACATGATCATCCAAGCAGGTTTTGACCTCGAGATACTCGCCCGCCCGCTCATCATCCAGCACGGCATGCTGATGCCAAGTCTCGTACTGATCTGCCTGGACGCGGACATGCAACTAAGCGAAATGGATGTCCTCCCCGGGGATTTCGCGGGCTGCCTTGTCCCTTTCCAGGACGCCGTCCTCGCGGCACTGGTTCCGGAAGCCACGAAGTACTTTGCGATAGCCCATCCCGGCAGCTTCGATGACGCCTACGGCTACCCGGATCCGGTTCTCGAGGAGGCCCTGGCGTTGGAAGCGAAGGCAGCCGAACGGGGAATCCAGCTGATCGGCCACTTCGCCATCGACGAAACTGGCTACATGTCAGCCCGAGCGCGTTCGTACTTTGACCAGTATCCACGTTATGCGGACCTGCCCAGGACCAGGTTCCACTGGTCGCATTCAAAGCTGGGCAAGTGTGGCTGAGCGCGTTGGCATATCGGCCTCCCCGTTAGCGAAGGGCGCAGGGAACGGCCGCTCCGGCCCGGCGCAGCAGCACTGAGTGATGAGGAGCTGGCCCGCGCCCGGACCGCCTGCCTCCAACGGCCGACCCGCGGCTGGTGACTGCCCGGATCGCAGCACTGTCGCGGCCGGGGTATTCCCTGCTTCAAGATCTGCCGCTAGGGTGCTCTCAGAAACCCCACGGCGAGGAGATCCCATGCGCAAGGTGACGGCCGGCCTGTTCAGTTCCGTGGACGGTGTGGTGGAAGACCCGTTCCGCTGGCAATTCGACAGCTTCGACGAGGAGCTGGGCGCAGGAATGGGCGAGATGATGGGCCGGATCGATACCGGTCTCCTGGGCCGCGTTGGCTACCAGCAATGGGCGGAGTACTGGCCGAACGCAGAAGCCGACGCCGACTTCGGCGCGTTTATCAACCCGCTGCCCAAATTTGTGGCGTCCCGGACCCTGGCCGGCGAGCTGGCATGGCAGAATTCGCAACTGATTGAGGGGCCGCTGGAGGATTTCGTCGCGGGCTTGAAGAACGGCGACGGCGGCGACATCGGCGTCTTCAGCAGCATCTCGCTCGTCCGCCAACTGCTGTTCGCCGGGCTGCTCGACAGCCTGATGCTGATCGTCCATCCCGTGATCGCGGGCGGTGGCCGCAGGCTCTTCGAAGACGGCGATCCCCTGACCCGGCTTGAGCTGCAGTCGTCCCAGCAGACCAGCAAGGGCAACATGATTCTGAGCTACGGCCTCCGCGCCAGCTGAGGGGAGCGTCTGGCCCCCCGGTGGCTTCCCGACGGCCGGCAGCACCCGGCGGAAAATGTGGGGTCCGCGGCCGTACACTGAATCAGTGCAACCCTCCCTTTGGCTGGCCCTGGCGGGCGCCGGTGTCCTGATCAGCTTCACGCCCGGCGCGGGCGCCATCAACACTATGAGCAACTCGTTGAATTCCGGCTTCCGGCGTTCCATCTGGGGTATCCTCGGCCAGCAGGCCGCGCTGGTAGTGCACATCGTGATTGTGGCCCTCGGTGTCGGCGTGCTCGTGGCAAGTTCGCCGGTGGCCTTCAATGTGATCCGCTACGCCGGCGCCGCCT
Organism: Pseudarthrobacter sp. RHLT1-30-1; assembly: GCF_059383415.1. Classification (NCBI taxonomy): domain Bacteria; kingdom Bacillati; phylum Actinomycetota; class Actinomycetes; order Micrococcales; family Micrococcaceae; genus Pseudarthrobacter; species Pseudarthrobacter sp. RHLT1-30-1. Next base: position 13,138 of record NZ_JBWZCG010000004.1, on the reverse strand, counting down.
ACCTTGTCTACCTGGGCATCCAGCAGTTCCGCCACAAACCCGATCTCGACCAGGAAAAGGCCGCCGCCCTGCGCAACGAGCCGGCGTTCTCCATGTTCCGCCGGGGCCTCTGGGTGAACCTCCTAAACCCCAAGGCGGTCGTCTTCTTCCTCGCCTTTATGCCGCAGTTCATCCGTCCGGAGAATCCGCTGCTCCCGCAATACCTGATCGTGTCCGCCACCGTGATTGTGATTGACATCCTGGTCATGTGGTTCTTTTTCGCCGCTGCGGCCAAGTCCTTTCAGCGCTTCACCCACGATGCCCGCGGGCAGCGGATCCTCAACCGGACATTCGGCGTGCTGTTCATGGCGGTCGGCGTGATGCTGGCCCTCATCCACTGACAGCCGGTGGCCGCAGCCGGTCACTGCTGCACGGAATTCAGCTTCCGCAGGTCAGCCTTCCTGATCTTGCCGCTGGCTGTCCGGGGCATCTCATCGACAAACACCACGGACTTGGGGATTTTGTAGCGCGCCAGGCGACCTTCCAGATACCGCCTGAGCTGTTCCTCAGTGAGTTGGGCCCCCTCACGCAGCAGGACGACCGCCCGGGGCACTTCACCCCACTTCTCATCCGGCACGCCAATCACAGCCACGCTTCCCACCGCCTCCAGTTCCGTGATGGCTTGTTCCACCTCGGCGGGGTAGATGTTCTCGCCGCCGGAAATGATCATGTCTTTGATCCGGTCTGAGACGAAGACGAAGCCGTCGTCATCCTTGTATCCCATATCGCCTGACTTGAACCAGCCACCCTCCGCATATGACTCGGCGGTGGCGTCAGCCCGGTTCCAGTATTCGCGGATCACATTGGGACCCTTGATCTGGATCTCTCCCCCAGTTCCGGGCTCCGCGGTGCCGGCTATTGGGTCGGCTATGCGGACGTCGGTGAAGAAGTGCGGAAGCCCGGCGGAACCGGCCTTGTCGCGGGACCGCGCCGCGGGGAGGACCGTGGCTGCAGGCGCGGTTTCGGTCATGCCGTAGCCGGTGCCGATCTGCAGGCCCCGGGACTCATAGGCGTCGAGCACCCGCATCGGGATCGCGGACCCCCCGCAGGTGAGCTTGTTCAGCGAGCTAAGGTCCGTCGAGGCCCACGCGGGATGTTCGCAGATGAGCTGATAGGTGGTCGGGACCCCGCTCATAGTGGTGACGCTGTACTGCTCGATGAGGGCCAGGACCCGGCTGGGGTCAAACCTGGATTCGAGGATGACCGTTCCGCCTTTGAGCAGCGTCGGGAGTACGCCCATGTCGAGGGACGCGACGTGGAACATCGGCGAAATCATCAGCGCCACGTCCTGCGAGGAGAAATCGAAATCCACGATCACGTTGATGCAGTTCCACGTGACGTTGCCGTGGGTCAGCAGGGCGCCCTTTGGACGGCCCGTGGTTCCGGAGGTGTAGAGGATCATGGCGCCATCGTCCAGCGTGACCGGTTCGTCGATGGGTTGGTTCCCGGCGGAGGCCAACACGTCCTCAAAGTCCTCCACCGCCGCTGCGTCCGCCCCGCGGGCAGCCTGCACGCCGCCGCCTGCCGCACTGGCCGAGGAACCGTCAAGGGAATCGTCGACGACGACGAGTCTCGCCACTGCCGTGCCGGCCGACCCGCGGGCTGCCAGGTCGCCGAGGCTGCCGGCATGGACAAGGGTCCCGGCACCGCAGTCCTGCAGCTGGAACTGGATTTCCGGGGGTGCCAGCCGGGTGTTGAGCGGGACGAAGATGGCGCCCAGTGTGCCGCAGGCAAAAAGGGTCTCCAGGAAAGACGGGTGGTTCTCGCCCAGGTACGCAACCCGGTCCCCCTTGGCCACGCCGCGGTCCCGCAGGGCGTTGGCGAGCCGCAGGGTCCGGTCCGCGAACTGTTCATAACTGAGTTCCCGGTCTCCGCTGATCAGGGCGGTCTTGCTTCCGGACTTCGGGCGGCGACGTTGCAGCCATGAGCCGATGCCAAAATTTTCCATGGCGAATCCTTTCTACTGTGAGGTTAGCCCGTTGCACGGGACCCGATGAAGGGTCAGGCCTGGACGGTCTGGAGGTCGTTGTTCTTCGGTTCCCGGGTCAGCAGGATGAAAATGATGGAGACCACCGACATGGCCGCCAGGTACCAGACCACCGATGTTGTGTCCTGCCCGGAGTCCTTGTAGATCTGCGCCACGATGCCCGGGGTGAAGCCGGCGCCCAGCAGGGTTGCCAGCTGGTAGCCCAGCGATGCCCCGGTGTAGCGGGAGGTGGTGCCGAACTGCTCGGACACGAAGGCCGCCAAGGGACCGAACAGCGTGGAATGGATCATCAGGCCGATGGCGAATGCCACGAAGATCAGCATGATGTTGTTGGAGGAGAGCAGCTGGAACATCGGCACCAGGTAGATAATGAAGAGAACCAGTCCGCCGATCATCACCGGCCGCCTGCCCACCTTGTCGGAGATCTTTCCGCCCAGGATGACAAACGCAATGTACAGGGCCGACGCTGCGGCAAACGCGTACAGCACACCCTGCCGGTCCGCGCCCTTGGATACTGCGAAGGTCACCGAGAACGTCGCCAGGACCACCTGGAGGGCGAAGCCGGCGGCGCCGGCCAGCATGGTGAAGATCAGGGTCTTGGGGCGCCGCAGTACCAGCAGCAGCGGAATATCCCGCTTGGCCGTGAGGCCCTGGCGGATGGCTTCCTGGTCAGCCTGTGCCTTTTCGGCCTTTTCCTGTTCCAGTGCGGCCTTGAAGATGGGGCTTTCGGAAACCTTCAGCCGGACGAACATGCCTATGCCCAGCAGGACGAAGGAGAGCAGGAACGGCACGCGCCAGCCCCAGCTCAGGAACTGGGCGTTGGGCAGGGCCGAAAATGCGCCCATGATCAGGGTGCCCAACACGGCACCGGTGGGCGCCCCGGCATTGACGAAGGAAGCTGCAAAGCCGCGCTTGCCGGATTCGGAATGCTCCAGTGCCATCAGGGCTGCGCCGCCCCACTCGCCGCCGACGGCAATGCCCTGGAGGACGCGGAGGATCACCAGGAGCACAGCGCCCCAGGGACCGGCCACGGAGGCGTCCGGAACCACTCCGATTAGAGTGGAGGCGACGCCCATCATCAGCATGGAGATGATCAGCATGTTCTTGCGGCCCAGCTTGTCGCCAAAGTGGCCGAAGATGACGCCGCCCACGGGACGTGCCACGTAGCCGGCGGCGAAGGTGCCATAGGCGGCCACGACGCCCACCCAGTCGTCCATGCCGGAGAAGAAGACCTTCGGGAAGACCACGGCCGCAGCCGTGGCGTAGAGCAGGAAGTCGTAGTACTCGATGGTGCTGCCCAGGTAGCTCGAGGCAATGACGGTGCGGGCTTCCTTGCGCCGCTCGGCGGTGCCCATAGCCTGAAGCTGAGTGAGTTGGGACATGGTTGTTCCTTTGAACAGAGGAGGGTTCTTGGGGAAGGACTTTTACTTGTAGAAGCGGGCGAGGAACTCGGCGACGACGGCGGGGCGCTCCTGGCCTTCGATTTCGATCGTGTTGGCGACCTTGATCTGGGCGCCGCCCTTAACCTCGGTGACCTCGGCGATGGTGGCCTGCATGCGAATGCGGGAGCCGACCTTGACGGGCGAGGTGAAGCGGACCTTGTCCAGTCCGTAGTTGACCTTGGTGGTGACGCCGTCGACGTCGAACAGCTCGCCCCAGAAGGGGATGATGAGCGAGAGGGTGAGAAAGCCGTGGGCGATCGGGGCGCCGAACGGGCCGTCCTTGGCGCGCTCGGGGTCAACGTGGATCCACTGGTCGTCACCGGTGGCGTCGGCGAACTTGTTGATCTGTTCCTGGGTAATTTCGCGGTACTCGGTGACCCCGAGATCGGTGCCGGCGAGGGTGAGCAGTTTGTCGAAATCGACGACGAGATTGGGCATGGTGTCCTCCTGGAGGGCTGGGTGGGGTAGGGAACTGTCCGACGGCGGTGCCGGAGCGGGGTGCGTTGGTTTTGGTGGCGTGCCGGTCAGCGGGTGAAGGCGCTTTCGCCGGTCAGGGCCCGCCCGACGATGAGGGCGTTGATTTCGTGGGTGCCTTCGTAGGAGTAGACGGCCTCGGCGTCGGCATGGAAGCGGGCGACGTCGGTCTCGAGGGTGATGCCGTTGCCGCCGACCACTTCGCGGGCGAGGGCCACGGTTTCGCGCATCAGCAGCGACGTCTGCATTTTGGCCAGGGCGGAGTCCTGGTCGCGGTAGATGCCCCTGGACTGCTGTTCGGTCAGCCGCACCACGAGGGACAGCGCCGACGTGACATTGCCGAGCATCCGGGCCAGTTTTTCCTGGACCAGCTGGAAGGATCCGAGCGGGCGGCCGAACTGCCGGCGTTCCGTGACGTAGCGCAGGGCCGCCTCGAAGGCACCGGCCGCGAGGCCCGTGGCGATCCAGGCGACGTCCGAGCGCATCGCCCGCAGCATGGCCGCGACGTCCCGGAAGGAGTTCACGTTGTGCAGCCGCATGGCTTCCGGCACATGGACGCCGTCGAGGGTGATGTGCGCGTTCTGCATCATCCGCAAGGCGGTCTTGCCGTGGATCTTCTCCAGCGTCACGCCGGGAGCGTCCCGCTCGACGAGGAAGGCCTTGACCTGGCCGTCGGCCACGTCGCGGGCGAACACGGCCAGCACGTCGGCGGTGGCGGCACCGCCGATCCACCGTTTGGCGCCGTCGAGGACCCAGCCGTCGCCCTCACCGTCCTGAACCCGGCGTGCGGTGGTGGAGAGCCCGCCGGCGATGTCGGAGCCGGACTCCGGTTCGGTCAGCGAGAAGACGCCCTTGAGCGAGAAATCGATGACTTTCGGCATCCACTGCGCCTGCTGTTCTGCGGAGGCGCCAACCCGGATGGCGGTCCGGAACAGTCCGGCCTGGGCCGTGTAGAAGGTGGCGAGCGAGGCGTCGGTGCGGGCGAGTTCGAAGATCCGGAAGCCCTGGTAGATTCCGCGGGCCGGGCTGCCCTCCGGGCCGCTCAGTTCAGCCGGTTCCATCAGATCCAGGCCGATCAGCGGCTCGGCGAGTTCATCCGGGAACTCGCCGCGTTCCCAGTAGTCGGCCAGCAGGGGCCGCGCCTTCTCGTCGAGGAAGCTCCGCAGCCTGCCCAGCACACGGCGTTCCCCCGCCGTCAACAGGGACTCGGCGTCGTAGTAGTCGCAGACGCCGTACAGCCGGGTTTGCTGTTCGGTATCGACAGTCATCTCAGCCTCCCAGTCCGAGCAGGCGGACGGCGTTGTGCTTGAGGATCTTGGGCCGGACCTCGTCCTTGAGCGGCAGGTCCGCGAAGGCACCCAGCCACTTCTGCGGGGTGATCAGCGGGAAGTCGGTGCCGAAAAGGACCTTGTCCTGCAGCACGGAGTTGGCCATCTTCACCAGGGATTCCGGGAAGTACTTCGGGGACCAGCCGGAGAGGTCGATGAAAACATTGGACTTGTGCGTGGCGATGGAGTTGGCCTCGTCCTGCCACGGCACCGAGGGGTGGGCCATGATGATCTGCAGTTCCGGGAAGTCCGCGGCGACGGCGTCCAGCAGCAGCGGGTTGGAGTAGCCCAGCTTGATGCCGTAGCCGCCCGGGAGCCCGGCGCCCATGCCGTTTTGTCCGGTATGGAAGATGGCCGGCAGGCCCAGTTCCTGCAGGGCGGCCCAGAGCGGGTAGAACTGTTCGTTGGACGGGTCGAAACCCTGCAGGGACGGATGGAACTTGAACCCGCGGGCCCCCAGGTCGATGGCCTGGTGCTTGGCGCCCTGGATGGCCTCCGGGCCGGTCCGGGGATCGACGCTGCCGAACGGGATCAGCACGTCGTTGTTCCGCGCGGCGCCGGCGATGAGGTCTTCGATGCTGTTCGGCTCGTGCTTGAGCTGGGTGCGGGCATCGACGGTGAACACGACGGCGGCCATGTTCAGATCGCGGTAGACCTCGGCGATCCGGTCCAGCGACGGGGTGCGGTCCTCGGACTTGAAGTACTTGGCGGACGCTTCGGTCAGGGCCGGCGGCAGGGATTCGTGGCCGTGGCCGTCCACCTCGAGGTGGACATGCATGTCGATTGCGTCGAGCTTCTCGGCATCGATGCCGAGTTCATAACGCTGGGAGGCCATGTCAGCGGACCTCTGCCGGTTCGGGCTTGAGGTCTTCCGGAAGCGGCAGGAATTCCTCGCCCACGCTCTGCAGTTTATCGCCGAAGAGCTTCCCGAAGTTATCGATCAGGTCGGCATAGCCCCAGCCGCCTTCGCGGTACTCCGTCACGGCGGCCTCGGGGTGGGTCCACAGCTGCAGGCGGTCTCCGCCGGCGCCGATGGCCTGGCCGGTGATGCCCGCCGCCTCGTCGGAGGCGAGGAAGGCAACGAGTCCGGCGACGTCGTCGGCGGTGCCGAAGCCGAGCTCGTGGCGGAAGAAGGCGGGCATGGCCTCGCCGCGCTCGTCCGCTTCGACGGCCTTCTGGAAGTACGGGACCGTCTTGGTCATGGCGGTGGCGGCCACCGGGATCACGGCGTTGGCGGTAACGCCGGCCTTCTTCATTTCCAGGGCCCAGGTGCGGACCATGCCAACGATGCCGGCTTTGGCGGCGGCGTAGTTGGTCTGGCCGAAGTTGCCGCGCTGTCCGGTGGGCGAGCCGATGGTAATGATGCGGCCGGCTATGCCGTTCTCCTTGAAATAGGCGAACGCTTCGCGGGCGCAGGTGAAGGTGCCCTTCAGGTGGACATTGATCACGGCATCGAAGTCCTCGTCGGTCATCTTCAGCAGGGACTTGTCCCGCAGGATGCCGGCGTTGGTGACCAGGATGTCGAGCCGGCCGAAGGACTCCACGGCCGTCTGCACGAGCTGCCGGGCGGCTTCGCTGCTGCCCACCGGCGCGACGACGGCGACGGCACGGCCGCCGTCAGACTCAATGGTCCGGACCGCCTCGGCTGCCACTGCGGCGTCGACGTCGTTGATGACGACGGCGGCACCCTGGCGGGCGAGCTCCCGGGCGTAGGCCAGGCCCAGTCCCCGGCCGCTTCCGGTGACGATTGCAACTTTTCCTGACAGGCTCATGATGCTCCTTTGCACTGCGCCTCGCGGCGGATGTTCCCCGGGAGCCTGTGTGTGAGGCACATCTCCCTTGACTGCTTCAATTAGAAAGGCAATCCTTGAAAATGTCAATCATTTATTTATGCATCCAATGGCCGTCCCCCAGGCGTGTGATCATTGAATAATTCAACGACCCATTCGGCCACCAGCCCGGAAGGCACCATGACACTTCAGGCACGCGACGCCACTGAAAGCTCCGGCGGGGCTTCCACGCGACTGGCGGCATCAAGCATCAGTACTGACATCGGCTTCCTGCTGGCCAAACTGCACGCGGCTGGCAGCGTGCTGAACAACGCCGCACTCGCGGAGTTTGGGCTGAAAGAGCGGTCCTACTCTGTGCTGGCGCTGGCGTGCGGCAATCTGGGACCCACGCAACGCGAGTTGGCCGAGTTCCTCAGCCTCGATCCCAGCCAGATCGTGGCCCTTATCGATGAGCTGGAACAGCGCGGCCTGGTGGAGAGAAAACCGGGAATCTCCGACCGGCGGCAGAAACTCGTGTCCGCCACACGAGCGGGACGCACCCTGCATGCTGCCGCCCAGAAGGCCGCCCAGGCTGCGGAAGCACACCAGCTGACGATGCTGACCGGCGAGGAGGTGGCGTCACTGCGGTCCATTCTCCGCAAGGCCGTCTGGACCGGAGCTCCCGAGAACCCTTAGTTAGAAATCTGTAAACCCAATATGACTTTTCTGTAATATCCGGAGCCCGGAAATTAGCCAACATGTGCCGCATGATCCATGCTTAGCACTATGACCTCAACGTCGAGCCAGTACCGGATCATCGCGGTCTGCACCGGGAACATCTGCCGGTCGCCGATGGCCGAATTGATGCTGGCCGAGGCCATCGCCACCGCCGGCCTGGCCGGCGCCGTGGTTGATTCAGCAGGAATCACGGCCTATGAAGTGGGCCGCCCGATTGACCCGCGGGCCGCCCGCAAGCTCACCGCCAAGGGTATTTCCTCGGACCAGCAGGTGGCCCGCGAATGGGACGCCGGGTGGTTCACCAGCCGCGAACTCATCCTGGCCCTCGACGTGGACCATTTCGGCTGGCTGCAGCAGGCGGCGCCGGACGCCAGGTCCCTGGCGAAGATCAGGATGTTGCGCAGCTTCGATCCGGCCGTTGCGGGCAAGGACCCCCTCGATCAGGGCATCGAAGACCCTTGGTACGGTGGGCACGCGGACTTCGACCTCACCTGGGACCTGATCCACGCCGCGCTTCCCGGGATCGTGGCGCACGTCCGGGCTGAGCTCGGGCAGCGAGGGCCCGGCGTGCAAAATCCCGGCTCAACAGGGCACCGGGTACGCTCTATTCCATGAGTCCCGCACCCGTCATCATCGCCATCGACGGACGATCCGGCGCAGGCAAGACCACCCTGGCGATCGAACTGGCGGCGCGGCTCCGCGAGCACCACAAGGTTTCCCTTTTTCACCTCGAGGACCTCTACCCCGGCTGGAACGGGCTGATGGCAGGCATTGAACGCTACGCCGCGACGGTCCTGGCCCCGCTGCACCGCGGCGAGAAGGCCGAATGGGTCAGCTGGGACTGGACGGCGCACTACGACGGCGACGTCCGCACCACCCAGCCCGCCGAAATCGTCCTGGTGGAAGGCGTGGGAGCCGCCGCGGCGGCCGCCCGCCCCTTCCTGAGCGCGGTGATCTGGACCGATGCGCCCGAACCGGACCGGCGCACCAGGGCCCTGGCCCGCGACGGTGACAGCTACGAACCCTACTGGGACCCATGGGCCGCGCAGGAGCAGGAGTGGCTGGCCGGGGACGACGTCCCCGCCGCAGCCGACGTCCGGGTGCTCAACCTGGCTGACGGCGCCGCTCCGGCGGATGTGCTGCAGGCCCTCCAGTACCTTCCGGCGCTGTCTCCCGTGCTGCTCCCGGAACTTGCCGCCCGCCGCGGCCTCCAACTCCGCGCGGAACGGATCGACGCCACCCCGGACCCGGCCGCACTGTTCGAGACCCTTTTCGGCCAGTCCGCCAATGCCGTCTGGCTCGATTCCTCAATGGACCCGCGGGATGCCGGGCCGGAGGGCGGCGCGGCGCCGGAAGGCAGCGCTGCCGTGCAACGGAGCCGCTTCAGCATCCTGGCGGACGACGGCGGCCCGTTCGGCCAGTCGGTCCGGCACTGTTCGGGGACCACCAGCGTGAGCGTCGGCACCGCCGTCGTCCGTGCTGAAGGGTCATTCTTCCGCTGGCTTGACGGTGTCTGGGGCCGCCGCCGGCTCCAGGGCCCCGAGGACTACCCCTGCGACTTCACCCTGGGGTGGCTTGGCTACCTCGGCTACGAACTCAAACGTGAGACCGGCGGCAGCGACGTCACAGCCGAAACGCCCGACGCCTGCCTGCTGTTCGCCGGCCGCGCGGTGGTCCTGGACCATGTGGAGCACACGGCCTGGCTGCTGGCACTGGACGCTTCCGGCGCCGACGACTGGCTGGACACGGCGCGCACCACCGCGCTCGAGGGACCATCCGGGCAGCCGGCGGCGGGCGGCCGCGGCGCCGTCGAACCTCGCGCTGCCGGCTCCGCTCCCCTGGACTTCGCTGCGCGGGACTCGGAGATCTCCTACAAGGCCAAAATTGCCGACGCACAGCACGAGATCGCCGAGGGCAACACGTATGAGGTCTGCCTGACCACGGCGCTGACGGCCGAACTTCCCGCCGCCGCCCCGGCCCCGTTCCAGACCTATGTCGCGCTGCGCCGGCGGAATCCCGCCCCTTTCGCCAGCTTCCTGCGGTTCGGGGACCTCACCGTGGCGAGCACCTCGCCGGAGCGCTTCCTCCGGATCGCGGCCGACGGCCGGATGCGCGCCGAGCCGATCAAGGGCACCCGGCACCGGGACCCGGACCCCGCCAGGGACGCGCTGCTGCGGCAGGAACTGGCGTCCTCGCCGAAGGACCGCGCCGAGAACATCATGATCGTGGACCTGCTGCGCAACGACCTCAGCCACTTCGCGGTGCCGGGTTCGGTCTCGGTCAGCCGGCTCTGCGCGATCGAAAGCTACGCCACGGTGCACCAGATGGTGAGTACCATCGATGCCCGGCTCCGGCCCGGGATGCCCCGGGCCGAGGCTGTCGCGGCGTGTTTCCCCGCCGGGTCCATGACCGGGGCGCCGAAGGTCAGCACCATGGCCATCCTGGACCGGCTCGAGGGCGCACCCCGGGGGATCTACGCCGGCGCGATCGGCTATTTCTCGCTCAGCGGCGCGACCGATCTCGCCGTCGCCATCCGGACCCTCGTGCTCACCGGCCGGGCCGGGGGCGGCACCGGACTCAGCCTCGGCGTCGGCGGCGCGATCACGGCCGATTCCTCGCCGCAGGAGGAGTACGAGGAGATCCGGACCAAGGCCTTCGGCGTCCTCTCTGCCCTCGGCGCGGACTTCCCGGCCGGCTGACCAGGCTACTGCAGGGTGGACGTCAGCCGCGCGACGTTGTCCACGTATTTGACGCCAATGGGCCGCTTCATCCAGTCCTCGAGCGTCAGTTCGCGCGATATGTCCCGGTAGCTGTCTTCCACGGCGCTGATCCGGCGCACGATGTCCTCGCCCAGGAGCATCACCGAGACCTCCAGGTTCAGCGAGAAGGAGCGCATGTCCATGTTGCTGGAGCCCAGCACGGCGACCTCGTTGTCGATTGTGAAGTGCTTGGCGTGCAGCACAAACGGCGCCTTGTACAGGTAGATCCTCACGCCGGCTTCCAGCAGCGCCTCGTAATAGGACTGCTGGGCGTGGTGGACCAGAAACTGGTCACCCTTTTCCGAGACGAAGAGTTCGACGTCGACGCCGCGCTGCGCCGCCGTCGTCACCGCATACAGCAGCGAATCATCCGGGACGAAGTACGGGCTGCAGATCGAGATCTTGCGCTGCGCCGAGTAGATCAGGGTGTTGAAGAGCCGCAGGTTGTTTTCGGTGATGAAGCCCGGACCGCTGGGCACCACCTGCGCCGTGATGTTGCCGGCGTGCAGTTCGGGGCGGTGCGCGAGCTGGCCCTCCAGCGACTCGTCGGTCTCGCTGAGCCAGTCGGTGGCGAAGACGACGTTGAGCGTGGTGACGATCGGCCCGCGCAGGCAGGCCATCAGCTCGACCCATTCGCGGCCGAGCTTGCGGTGCCGCGGGTTGTTGTACGACGGCTCGATCAGGTTCTGCGAACCGGTGAAGGCGACCTCCCCATCGATCACCATGATCTTGCGGTGGTTGCGCAGGTCCGGGCGGCGCCACTGCCCCTGCAGCGGGTTCAGCGGCAGCATGGGCCGCCAGCGGATCTTGCTGGCCTTGAGCCGGGTGATCAGCCTGCGGTAGCCCTTGATCCGCAGCGTCCCCAGGTGGTCGAACAGGAGGCGGACCTCGACGCCGCGCTCCGCGGCTTCCTCCATCGCGGTCAGCAGGTCATCGGTGATGTGGTCCGAGCTCAGGATGTAGAACTCCGCGTTGACGAAGGTCTCGGCCTTACGGACGGCGGCGGCCATGGCCTTGATGGAGTCCGGGTAGCCGGGCAGGAGCTCGACATGGTTGCCGTCGACCATCGGCAGCGAGCCCAGGGTTTTGTTCAGTTCCGCCGCGGAGGACACCCATTCCGGGCCCTCGTAGCGGCTTTCCTGCATCGCCAGATCCGATGCGCCGGCGCGCACCCGGGTGTTCACGGCGTCCTGCTGCGCCCGGCGTTTGCGGGAGAGACGGAAGTTGCCGAAAAGCAGGAAAAGCACCACGCCCACCGCCGGGACAAAGAAAATGACCAGGAGCCAGGCCATGGCCGTGGTGGGGCGGCGGTTTCCAGGGATGATGCCGAGCGCCACCACCCGGATGACGAGGTCGACCACAGTCAAAATCAGGATCACCCACGACGGAAGCGTTTCCGCCAGCGAAAATGGCCACAGCACAGGCGAACCCCTCAAGTTCCAGACCCGCGGAACAGTTCCGGAACGGGCAACCTTCAAATCCTATCCCGCGGCGCGCCGCACTAAGCTGAAGCCATGACTTCTCCTGCCCCCGCCCCTGCCCCGGTGCTGGTCTTCCTGGATCCCGCGTTCGACGACGGCCGGCTGGCCGATGCCACCAAGCCGCAGCTGATGGCGACAGACCAGGGCGCCACCCGCGGCGACGGGGTCTTCGAGTCGCTGCTGGCCGTGGGCGGGCAGCCGCGCAAGCTCCAGGCGCACCTGAACCGGCTGGCCGGGTCCGCCCGGCTGCTGGACCTGGACATCCCGGCCGAGGACGCCTGGCGCCGGGCGATCACGACGGCAATCGGCGAATACCGGCGCCAGCACGTGCCGGGCGCCGCAGGCAGCGATGACGACGAACTCGTGGTCAAGCTCCTCGTGACCCGCGGCGTCGAAGGTGCAGCCGGGCCCACCTGCTGGGTCCAGGCCTCCGCCCCCGGACCGACCGGGCGGCGGCAGCGCGAGACCGGGGTCGATGTCATCCTGCTGGACCGCGGCTATGACAGCGAAGTCGGCGAACGGGCGCCGTGGCTGCTGATGGGCGCCAAGACACTCTCCTACGCCGTCAACATGGCCGCGCTCCGCTACGCACACACCCAGGGCGCGGACGACGTCATCTTCACCTCGGCGGACGGCCGGGTCCTGGAGGGCCCGACGTCGACCGTGCTGCTCGCGCACCTGGAGACCTCCGACGACGGGGCCGGCGGGGTCCACACCGTCCGGCGGCTCATCACGCCCCAGCTCGACAGCGGGATCCTGCCCGGCACCTCGCAGGGTGCCCTGTTCACGGCGGCCAAGGCCGCCGGCTGGGAGCTGGGCTACGGCCCGCTGGAGCCCCAGGACCTGTACGACGCCGACGCGGTCTGGCTGATCTCGAGCATCCGGCTGCTGGCGCCCGTCAACCACATCGACGGCAAGGAAATCGGCACCCCCGAGCTGCGCCGGCAACTCACGGCGGAACTCAACGCCCTCTACGCCACCATCGAGTAACCCACCCGACACCCCTTCACCCCACACCCCAACGCGGGGGCCACTCCGGACCCTCCCGGCCACCGGAAGGGGGCACAAATGAACACGCGTTGCAGGGTATCCCAGTACACCACACCACAAACAAGGATCTG